>JAJTER010000185.1 GCA_021299835.1 Saprospiraceae bacterium
CGTTTAGGTGGTGCATTAGGTTCCGTAATTGGTAATTATGACTATTTAAGCCAGTTAAGTAGAGGTTCCGCCCTCGTTATCGGGGATTCCAGAACTTCCTATTTGTTCCAAAATTCTATACCTTCCCAATCCCTATCCTGGGAAACTATCGAAACTTCCAATGGTGGTGTAGATCTTTCTTTATTTAATAATAAGATTCAAATCAATGCAGATTATTATGTTAAATATAATCGTAATATGTTGACTGCTCAAAACCTTCCTGCTGTGATAGGTATCGGCACTCCCAGAAAAAATAATGGGGAATTGAAATCCTGGGGTTGGGAAGTTGAGTTAAGATATAAAGGTAAAATTGGTTCTGATTTTGTTTACTCTATTTCTGCCAATCTTTCTGATAATCAGAATGAATTGAGAAATTTTGCCGGTAGAAATATCGTTTCGGCTGGTACCGTAAATACCGTTGAAGGGTTTCCAATAAATAGTATCTTCGGATTTAAAACAGATGGTTATTTCCAGAATGCAGATGAGGTAAAAGCTTGGGCATTTCAGGATAACAGGACAGGTGCAGGTGATGTAAAATATTTAGATCTTGACGGAAGTGGAAGAATTACCATAGGCGATGGGAATACTAAAAATATGGGCGATTTAGTCCATTTTGGTTCTACTTTACCTCGTTATTTATTTGGTTCATCCTTAAACTTTAGCTGGAAAGGAATCGATTTCTCTGTATTCATTCAAGGGGTTGGTAAAAGGGTGTTCAGACCTGAAAGAGAGACTATTGCACCTCTTATGGTTTCATGGAAACAGGCTTTGGGCATTCATAAAGATTATTGGACGCCTGAAAATCCGAATGCGCTCTATCCTAGACCTTTTGTAGGCGGTACGCATAACTATCTTGTTTCCAATAAATGGTTGTTAAATGGCCAATATGCTCGTTTGAAAAATCTTCAGATAGGTTATACATTGCCCGATGCATGGACAGCAAAAGCAAAAATTTCAAGGGTTAGACTCTTCCTTTCTGCACAGGATATATTTACCCTTTCTCGTTTAGGTAGTTACAAAGGTTATTTTGACCCCGAACAACGCGATAATGTAGAAAACGATTACCCGTTTTTTGCCACAGCTTCTTTTGGTGTCAATGTTAGCTTCTAAATTTTTCAGAGGCTTAGAAAACCGATTTTTTCATGTTTAATTTTTTTTCAGTATGAAATCAATTATAAATTATAGGTTCGCTTTTTTCTTATTTCTTTTTAGTGTTTTTTCCTGTGAAGTAGAGCGATTGCCAGAAACTTCTATCAGTGACCAAACCTTTTGGAAATCAGAAACAGATTTGATTGCAGCAACAAATTACCTGTACATCTTTTTACCTGGCTTTAATAATGAAGATGTTTGGTCTGATGATGCTATTGGTTTAGCTTCAAACCAAATAAGTGATGGTTCCCGACTGGCGCCTTCTACAGACGGCAACTATTCAGAACCTTACAGACTGATACGTGCCGCAAATAATATTATCGAAAAGGCGCCTCTCACCGCCGCCACCGTTTCAGCAGCTACCATTGACAGATATGTCGCGGATGCTCGCTTTTTTAGGGCTTGGGGCTATTTTTCTCTGGTTCAAAAATATGGAGCTGTTCCATTGATTTTAAAAATATTGGAGGACGAATCTCCTGAATTAACAGAGGCGGCAAGTTCCAGGGATAAAATTTTTGACCAGATTTATCAGGATCTTGACTTTGCGACAGCAAAATTACCTACTATGGCCGCGCTTGGGACAGCTAATTACGGAAAAATATCACGTACAGCCGCTCAAGCTTTTAAAGCTAGGGTCGCTTTGTTTGAGGGTACCAGGTCAAAATTTCATGGTTATGGCGACGCAAATAAACATTTAAATATTGCAGTGGAAGCGTCGAAAGCAGTTATCGATGGCAGACAACATACCCTATACGCTAATTATTTTGACCTTTTTCAAATGGCCGGAGAGGGTTTTGCTAATAAGGAAAATTTGATAGTAAAAGCTTATGGAGCTAGTTTGGCTGACAGAGTGTTAACGCATACCTATTTTAGAAGTACGCTGGAAAATGGAAATAAAAATCCAACAAAAAGTCTGGTTGATTCTTATCTTATGACGGACGGTTTACCCATAACTAAATCTCCATTATATAAAACACCAGTAGTCTCTACGGACGTTTTTACTAATAGAGATGAAAGGCTCTCTCATTCTGTGTTTAAAAAGGGTGACCCTTATATTTTTACAAGAAAGATATTTGATATCTCTCCTTTGGTATTTCAAAAAACTGGCTTTTGCTTCAGAAAGTTTTCAAATATTGATGACTGGAATAATCAGGCTTCTTTTATAGATCGTCCAATTTTACGATATGCAGAGGTGCTTTTGATTTATGCAGAAGCTAAATTTGAACTTACTAATTCAATTACCGATGCAGATCTTAATATCTCCATTAATTTATTAAGAACCAGAGCTAAAATAGCAAAATTAACCAATGCTTTGGTTACTGATAATAATCTAAGCATGAGAGATGAGATTCGTCGGGAACGTCGTGTTGAATTAGCTCAAGAGGGACATAGATACTGGGATATCATTCGTTGGAAAATTGCTGAAATTGAATTGCCAAAACCAGTATTGGGAAATTTCTTCTTCAAAGCTGAATTCGGTACTGCAACCACGGTAAATCTTACCCCTGACAATTTTATTTTAGTAACCCCAGCTAGTTTTAGGAAGTTTAATCCAGCTAAAGATTATTTATGGCCAATACCATTAAATGAAATTTCTCTAAACCCTAATTTGAAACAGAATCCGGGTTGGTAATTTAACAACTTCATAAAAACCGTTTCGATAGTTAATCTGTCGAAACGGTTTTTTTTATGTAAATATTAAGCCATGAAACGCAATCTGATTTTATTTTTCTGTTTTCTAATCAGTTTTAGCTGCCAGGATAAGATAACTGCCATTCCTAATGAGCCTCAGCCTACATTGACTGGTATTTTAAGTACCTTAAAAAAAGAGCATCCCCGTTTGATGCTTACTAATTCCTTGGTAGAAGAAATCAAATTAAAAAGAAAAAATGATGCTGTTTTAGATAAATATGCCCTGGCGGTGATTGCTTCGGCAAATGGCATTATAAATAAGGCGCCATTAGCCAGAGTATTAATTGGCCCACGATTGCTAAGTGTTAGTCGTGAATTATTGCATAGGGTAACAAATCTATCCCTCGCCTTTCATTTGACGTCCGATCCAAAATACCTTGATGCTGCAGTGAGTCAAATGAAAACCGTTTGCGCTTTTACCGATTGGAATCCTTCCCATTTTCTTGATGTGGCTGAAATGACCAATGGCGTGGCAATTGGCTACGATTGGCTTTATAATCACATGAAGAAAGAGGATATTGAATTGATTCGTTCTGGATTAAAAACGAAAGGGCTGGACGAATATAAAAAGGCTTATGACGCTGCCTGGTGGAGTAAAGGCGATAATAACTGGAATCAGGTGTGTCACGGAGGCCTCATCGTTGGTGCACTGGCCATTGCGGAGACGGATCCTTCTTATGCGACCACTTTTATCCCGAAAGCCCTAACAAATCTGCCTTATTCAAATAAATATTACGCTCCAGACGGTGCATGGTACGAAGGTCCCGGTTATTGGTCTTACGCCACAGAATATTTATCGTATGCCATGTCAGCCATGCAATCGGCTTTGGGAAATATGGGAAATCTTGAAAGTACCAAAGGTTTGGAAAATGCAGGTTATGTTCCCATGATTTGTGCTGGTCCCTCTAATCTTATCCTCAATTTTGCTGACTCAGGAGAGAATTCAAAGGCAACGACTTCTCCTGCTATGTTGTTTTTAAGCAATATTTACAATAAACCTCTTATTGCCAATTATTTGCATGCTTATATTAAATCTTCAAACGCCTTAGCTAATCCTTTTCATGTTTTATGGTATAAGGCGCCTACTTCTGAACCTCTTAATATGCCCCTGGATCAATATCTTGATGGTGAAATTAATGAATTGGTGCTACTTCGAAGTAGTTGGACAGACCCCAATGCTACCTGGATTGGGATGAAATCGGGGGTGAACAGTTCGCCTCATGCTCATCTGGATTTGGGTAATTTTGAATTGGAAGCTGGTGGAGTGAGATGGGCAAAG
>JAJTER010000186.1 GCA_021299835.1 Saprospiraceae bacterium
ACTCTTTCTCTGTTTTTGGTATATCTGAACAGATGAAAGCAATAGTTGACACCCCAAAAGGCGAAAATATAACAATGAAGCCTACCAATACCATTACCATTGATTATTTGTTAGATGTATTGGTGAGCTGGTATAATCAGATATTAAAAAATAAGTTTACATTTTTATTGTTTTTTGTCATTGGGGGGGCTGTAGGATTTTCTTATGCCCATTTTCTGAAAAAGGTACAATATTTATCCCGGCTTACTTTTGTTATTGACAGACCAGCAGTTAATACGGAAGAGGAGCATCTTTTGCATTATTCTGGGGTGAATACGACGGGAAACCCTTCCTCAAAACTTTTAAATGGCGATAATCTTCGAATTATTCTTCAATCGGATAAGATCATAAAAGAGGCGCTTCTTAGCCCAATTATTGCATTGAAGGGAAGGAACTTGTTATTTCTTTTAGGGATGGAAAATTTGATTCCTTTGTCGGCAAACTCAAAAGATAGCCTGACCAATATGACTATCAAAAAATTAAAAAAAAGTCATTTGCTCGTTGGTAAATTAGAAGAAATGGGTTCCATGTACTTTATTGAAATGCATCATGACCAACCACTTTTTTGTTATTATTTTCCCGAAAAGCTATTGGAAAGTTTATTGAAATTTTATGAAACCGAAAAATCTATGGAGCTTGAAAGGTATATAACAACGCTTCGCAGGCAATGGGTCAATATCAAAGATGAAATAAAAAATGCTCAGATGGTATGGTACGCCAAAAAAAATCGATCAAGAAATCTGGTTTTTTTTGAAGATCAGTTTCTTCTGGAAAAGCTGGAAAAGAACATAGAAGAGGCTCAATTAAAGTTAAAAATAAATGAAGAAATACTTGATATTGCTGTTTATCAGCAATTAAGAAAGTCATCCTTTATACATCTAATAGATACACCGGTACTTCCTTTGGAATTTAAAGGTAAAAAGAGGTGGAAACATGCCTTTATTATTGGGTTTTTATTTCTATTAATACCTTTTAATTTATATTTAAAAACATCAAAAAAATAGTAAAACTATAGTTATATTGCAATTTGATTTTTTGATAGCTTAGTCTTAATATATATAGGGTTTTTAGATTTATATAGTCTCGATTTAATTAGGTGCAAATGAAATTTTTTAGTACTATTTTTTTAATTAGTTGTAGTTTTTTATCCTTGTTAGCACAGGGAGATTTTCAGTATGGTATCAATATAAATGATAAAACATCCGTTTTTGTTACTCCTGCCAAAATGAGTTCGGAGGAGGTTCTCCTGGCAATACGTAAAAAAAATATAAAGCAAATTAATAGTAAGGTCTCCCACGGGCTAACTACAGATTACTTCTGGGTAACTTTCAATATATCAAACATAATTAATAAAAATAAAAGTCATATCATTGAATTAAATAGTCCTCACATTGATTCCGCTGCTTTATATTTGGTTAAAGAGGGAAAGACAATATTAATCGCTGAAATTGGGGATAAGATTCCATTTACAAAACGTCCGATTATTCATCCTAAGTTATTGTTCCCATTACCAGAAGGAGCTGAGAACGGAGAATATTTATTAAAAATTGATAAACAAGGTGGATCCGCTAATTTTCCTCTTTATTTGTGGGAAAAAGAAAGTTTTGAATACCACAACACCAAAGAAATGTTACTGTGGTATGCGTTTATGGGTTCTTTTGTTTTCTTTTTTATTTTAAGTGTAATTTCTTCAAAAATATTTGACAATAAAATATTTAAATATTATAGTTTATTCGTACTTGTTGTGTTGTGCTATAATTTTATAACCTCAGGTTTTTCATTTGCTTTTATTTATCCCAATAATATTTGGTTAAATGATGTATTAAGATTTTTAATATTACCCTTATTTGGATTTTCTTATGTGTCTTTTACCCGGTATTATTTTGATGTGAACAGGGCATTTCCATTAATTGGTATCTATGGCAATATCATAAATACTGTTTTTCTTATATTTACCTTTTTAGGGATAGTTTTTATGGGTACTTTACAAAAGTACGTTATTCCTGTAGTAAGTATTTTATATATAAATCTTATTGCTTCTGTTATATGGTCTCTTATAATTATTTTCTGGGTATGGACAAGGTTGAGGTATAGGTCTATTTTATTTTTGTGCGCATTTTCCGGAAATATATTAGTATTGATTTTTAATGTATTAACTGAATTTGGCCTGGTTGAAAAAACGTTGTTCCGCTTTAATCCCATATTTATAGCTAATTTTCAAGAGGTTGCTGTCATGTCTTTAGGGATGATTTTTTATTTAAGTAAAATTCAAAAAGAGAGAAAAAATCTGATAGCTGAAAGAAATCAAATCACAGAAAATGAAACTCAATGGAGAGAACAGTTAAAACAAATTATGTCCCAAAAAAGGCTAAATGACGTATTTCTTACAAATAAGGAAGAGGGATTTTCACAATATTCTTATGTGCTGAAAGATAAAACGGTTATTAATCTTTCAGAGGTTATATTTATCGAATCTATGGATCATAATCTAACGTACCATTTTAAGAATAGAAAGATTACCGAGAGAAAAACCATAAAAGAGTTTTTAGAAAAGGTAACAAATGAAAACTTTATACAAGTTCATAAAAGTTTTATTGTAAACAAAGAGTTTATAGTCACTATAGAATCGAATAAAATAAGCCTAGCGAACGGCATCATCGTTCCATTCTCCAGAACATTTAAAGGCAGATTTTCGAAGTAAAACGTCGAAAAATACTCATTTATGAGTATATGATTTGTAAAATGTTCCAAATACCTTTGGAAAAGTTTACCATACATTCTATTGTTCCACTTATAGAGATATACAATATGAAGCAGTCATTCTATGTTTTTATTTGTTTTAATCTCCTTTCTATTGGTTTGTTCGCGCAAGGCACCATCACTTACGGAGGCAGGGGCATAAAACCCTACCAGATCATTGCCAGTGACCAGGCAAAATTAAATTTAGGCTATAACCTCACAAAATGAAATTACTTTTGTTCCTTGCCTTACTTTTTTGCCATTTTTATAGTTGTAATCCTGTTATTTGTTCTTTGGTCATAAAAACCAACCACTATAGTACCTTCCGCTTCTACTAATTCTGGAGTTATAAAAAATTCAAATTCAAGGGATTGGTCTTCAGGGTCATGTATTCTTAGGAGCGAGGGTAAATCACCTTCTGTCACATTGGTCGCTCCCGAAAGGATGCCTGAAATTTCCTTCAATCCTTTAGGTAATTCCGAGAGTTTTACACCTAACAATGATTTTCCGTTTTGTTTTACATCCAATAAAGCATTTATCACTTCACTTGTATATTCAAACGAAACATACTTGCCCACCCATCCAGCTAATATCCCAGGATCAACATCGGGTATTTCTTCAAGGTTTAGCGTAAAAACCTCACTAAATTTCCTTTCTGGAAATTCTACTTCAACCGTGTAAAAAGGGTAACCTGAATCGTCAGCAGATTTTAGCAACCCAAATTCTCGTAGGACATCCCCTTCATTTATTTCTTGTTGTTCGGTGGGTGACGGCTTTTGCGATTGTTTTTCCTGACCATTACAGGAATTCAACAACACAAAACCAATGGATAGGAGCAATACAGGTAGGTTCATTTTTTTTAACCTAAATTACATAAATTCTGATTATCTATCAGGTATAAGATGATTCAAATTTTATTCTTCTGAATTATTTTTCGCTTGACGAATAAATTCGGTGGGTGTGATGTCGGTTACTTTTTTGAAAGCGGCATAAAAAGCTGATCTTGAGCTATAACCAGACATCGATGATATGGCATCGATAGTATATTTGTTATGAGTTAAAAGTAGGTTTTTGGCATATTCAATTCTAAGGGTATTTAGCCAATCGGCAAAACTTAGACCTTTTATGTGGGTTAAAAGCTCATCTAGTTTATTTCTTGTTATCTCAAAATGAACTAAAACATCCTGACTTGAAAAATTTTCATTTAGATAAAATTTTTCTTCAATCATTTTAGACTCTATGGCGTTTAGCATTTCGGTAGATTCCTCAATAGATTCCTTTATTATTTTTCCTACCTTTTTTTCCTTTTCTTTTAAATCAAATA
>JAJTER010000063.1 GCA_021299835.1 Saprospiraceae bacterium
GATTTCATTATATGCTTTTGCAGTTATTATATGCAAAAATAGTAAATTGTATTTAAAAACATATAAAAATGAACATAATAAATAATTATATGTAAAAACATATAAAAGACTATGCCCTTGTTTGATGTAGCGGGCGTTGGTTTTGAAGTTGGCGTGCCCTGTAACATATCTACGAATAAATATTAAGTTTAAACCGAAGACGTTCTCTGAAATCCTCAAAATCCTTTAAATCCTGATTCAAGACCGGGTGTTAGGGGTGAAAATTAAATCAAAGCCTATCGCGGAGAAGACGCGAAGCATCGCGTCTCTACGAATCCGTGAAATCCTATAATCCTTAAAATCCGTGATTCAGAACCGGGGTGTTAGGGGTGAAAATTAAATCAAAACCTATCGTGGAGAAGACGCGAAGCATCGCGTCTCTACGGAAATTTTGCATGAAAATCAAATATCCAGGGGGCATTAATAACTGTCATCTAATAAAAAATCATGAATTTGAACATGTTTTACCCCTTCCACATCTTCTTTCCAAAATTCATCCATCGTAACAACAAATTTTGGATAATTATCTAAAATGGCCAATAGGGGACTAAATTCTCGATGTATGGTTGCTTCATTTTCTAATTTGTAGGCAACTTGTATATAGATTTTTTTTCCTTGTTTTTCGGCGATAAAATCAATTTCTCTGCTATCTAATTTGCCAATATATACTTTATATTCCCTTCGTTTAAGTTCCAGAAAAACGACATTTTCCAAAATGCCACCAATCATTCTATCGCGATATCCCATCATCGCATAAAGCAGAGAAAGGTCACTAACAAAGAATTTTTCCTGAGTCTTTAAAATTTCCTTTCCTTTGATATCAAAACGCGATACCCGATATAAAATAAATGCCCCCTCTAAGGCAGATAAATAATTGTAGATGGTGTTGACATCCGTTTTTCGCGACTGGCTTTTAAAATAATCTGAAATACTTTTTCCGGAAAAAGTATTTCCAATATTATCAAAAGCAAAGCGAGTGACCCGTTCTAAAAGATCAATGTCCCTGATTTTGTATCGCTGTATAGTATCTCGCAGTAGGACAGAGGCATAGATATCCCGAATAACTTTATAAGTAGTATTTTCATCGTAATTACCGGTATGAATTATAGGAAATCCTCCTTTTCGCAGGTAGGTTACAAAAGACTCTTTTATAGATGATACAGCAGTTTGATACACACTGTTGAAAAGTAAATATTCTTTGAAAGACAAAGTATAAACGGGTATTTCTATATATCTGCCCGCTAAATAGGTGGCTAACTCTGAAGATAGTAAATGAGCATTAGATCCAGTAAGATAAACATCAACGTTGAAATCCACCAAAAGCGAATTAACTACTTTTTCCCAAGCCTGAACCTCCTGAATTTCGTCCAGCAAAATATAAAACTTTTTATCTTTTGTAAGTTGTCCCGCTAGATACTCATACAATGAAGGTGCATTTTTCAGATGTTCAGTGGTGAGACTTTCAAAGTTTAGGGCAATGATATTATTTTCAGTGATTCCTTTTTCAAGTAAAACTTTTTTAAGGAGCAGTAATATGGTTGATTTACCGGACCTCCTTATACCCGTTAGTATTTTTACCAGCGGTTTATCTATCCACTGTTCCAGTTGCTTTAAATAAAAAGGCCTTCTAATCATTTTATGTTTTGAAACATAAAAATACTAAAATATTTATACTTTTTATGGTTATATCCATAAAAAGTTTAAACTATTTTTTGCACTAAAAAAATGCAATAAATGCTAATAATTGCATTTTTTTAGTGCAATTTTAGTATTTGCGGCGGCGGCCATAGATATCCAGCAGTTCCGCTTCCTTTGGCTTAAGCAGCTTAGTAAGCAATTTCCGCTCAGATATTCTTCATATAATGTGCTCCATAATCGTAGTTTTAAGGAAATGTGTAATAATCTGTAAAGTAAAATTCTTCTAATATGTAAAGTAAAAGATTTCTAATCTGTAAAGTAAAACCATTATAATATGTAAAATAACCGTATATTTGATATATAATCAGATAATTATGAAATATAGGAAACGAATATCTGACATAGAATTGCAACGAAAATTAGAAACCTCTGGGGCCGTTTTAATTCGTGGGGCAAAGGCTTGCGGTAAAACGGAATCTGCTAAACAATTTGCACGAAGTGTTATTTATCTCGATCGGGATGAGCAATTTCAACTTTTGTTTGATACCGCACCTAAACGGTTATTATTAGGTGAAACACCGCGCTTGATAGACGAGTGGCAAGTGATACCAAAGCTTTGGAACCAGGTGCGACATGAAGTGGACGATAGAAAAAAGACTGCCCAGTTTATTTTGACAGGTTCTGCTAATCCTGAGGAAAATGTCAATATGCATTCTGGTGCGGGTAGATTTACCATCGTTGATATGCGCACAATGTCATGGCAAGAGTTGGGAATGTCTGATGCTACCATAAAACTGGCTGATTTATTCCAGGGATTTTCTGTTGAGGTTCAAAACGAACGAACCGAGCTTGAGTTAATTATAGAGCAAATTTGCAAAGGTGGCTTCCCAAGCTTAATGGATAGTAAGGTGGAGCAAGCCTTGGAAGTAAATCGGGCTTATGTAGAATTATTGGCAGAGGTAGATATGAGTAGGGTGTCTCAAAATCGCCGGGATCCAATGAAAGTCCGAAGCTTGTTGAAATCTCTGGCTCGAAATACAAGCACAATGGTAGATATTTTAGTGCTTGAAAGGGATATTAAAGCCCATGAAAGTATAGGGCTTTCACGCCCCACTATATATGATTATTTAGATGCCTTGAACCGACTCATGATGTTGGAGGATCAGCCAGCCTGGAATATTCATATTCGATCTTCACATACCTTGAGAAATTCACCCAAGCGGCATTTTACAGATGTTTCATTGGCCGTTGCTGCATTAGGAATAAATCAACAAAATTTATTAAATAATCTGCAATTTGCTGGTTTCTTATTTGAGTCGATGGTTATACATGATCTTAGGGTCTATAGTCAAGCTAATGATGCAAAAGTCTATCACTATCGAGATTCAAGTGGACTGGAAGTAGATGGTATCGTACAGAAATATAATGGTGATTGGTGTGCCTTTGAGATTAAATTGGGCAGCGGACAAATAGAGGAAGCCGCAGCAAATTTGTTGAGATTAGCAAGGTTGGTTACAAGTGATAAATGTCCTGCTCCAAAATCCTTAAACATCATTACGGGAACAGGAATGGGTTATACCCGTAAAGATGGTGTAAACGTCATTTCATTTGCATCATTGGGAGCTTAATTAAATTTATTAAAGCAAGTAATAGGTATTTACTGAAAATTAATATTGATCTGGGTAAATAGTTCTTTTTCTTCGTTTTTATAGCAAAATTGATTTCAAATCAAATGAGATAAACCATGCTATGTATTCTGGCAATACTGTGGCGGTATAATAGGGTAAATTAATTCAGGTACTTTTATCAAATGTAACATAATAAGGGCAAATATTCATTCATCTTGTAACAGAATAAGCCCAAATGGTCAATGGGAACGTTTCTGTTGCTCAATGATTAAATTCTACCTGTTGATTCTTTTTGCATATTTATTAAAAATTAATTCGTAATTTTATTATCGCAACCGGCATTACTGTAATTTGAATTGCGATAATTATGAAATTTTATAACAGGGAATCTGAATTAGCCTTATTAGATCGCATTGAAAATAGGTCAGTTGATACCGCTCAAATGACTTTTGTGGTAGGTAGAAGGCGTAATGGGAAAACCAGCCTGTTAATTAAAGCGACAGAAAAGCAGAATATGCTTTATTTTTTTATTGCCAAAAAGAGCGAAATATTATTATGTGCAGAATTTACGGAACAATTAAAGGATAAGCTCCAAATGCCATTATTTGGAGAGATAAAATCTTTCAAAGAATTATTTGGATTTATAATGGAAGTATCAAAAAATCGCCATTTTACTTTATTGCTAGATGAATTTCAGGAATTTTATTCGGTAAATCCTGCTGTTTTTTCTGACATGCAAAATATTTGGGACAGTAATAAGCAAGATAGTAAGCTCAATTTAATTTTATGCGGTTCCGTCTATTCATTGATGGCAAAGATTTTTGAAAATTCAAAGGAGCCTCTCTTTGGCAGAGCAACCCATAGATTACATTTAAAAGGCTTCGATTTGGCAACGCTCAAATCTATTTTAAACGATTATTCACCTAATTATTCCTCAGAAGATTTATTGGCTTTTTATTTATTTACAGGTGGCGTGGCAAAATATGTAGAACTTTTTGTTCAGGCCCAAGCATTCTCATTGTCTGACATGCTGCATTTAATATTAAATGAAAATTCTCTTTTTTTAGATGAGGGAAAGCATGTCTTGATTGAAGAATTTGGCAAAGAATATGGGAACTATTTTTCAATTTTGTCACTGATCGCTTCCGGGAAAACGGCAAGGGTAGAGATTGAATCTATTATGGAAATTCAAACAGGTGGATTTCTGGACCGCCTGGAAAAGGATTTTGGCTTGATAAAAAAAGTAAGACCCATTTTTTCAAAACCTAATAGCAGGAAATTAAAATATGCTATTGATGATAATTTTCTAAATTTTTGGTTCCGTTTTATTTACAAATACCGAAGTGCGGTGGAAATGGGTAATGTAGATTATCTAAAAGAAATTATTTTACAGGATTACACAACTTATAGTGGCAAAATATTAGAAAAATATTTCACTGAAAGGTTAAAAGCGGAAAAAAAATACAATATCATCGGTCCGTACTGGGAGGGTAAAAATCAGAATGAAATAGATATCGTAGCCATCAATGAACTTGATAAAATAGTGTTATTTGCCGAAGTTAAGCGAAATAAAAATGATATAAATCTGAGAGTTTTAAAGGAAAAATCCTCCTGTTTAATGAATCATTTTGAGGGGTATAAAATCCTTTATAAAGGCTTTTCCTTAGAGGATATTTGACTGGATAGACAGAACGCTATTAACAAGCTCTCAAAAAGGGACTTTAGGATTGTAATTTTCAAAAAATCATATTCTTTAATGAATCTTAGGGTTTGTAAGCTGCCACATCGATACTTAGGCCCAGAAAAATGACCGATTCCAATCGGGATAAATTTTCGTGTTTCCCCAGGATGGATTATCCAGTATTCCCGAACCAGGGACGCCTGGTAAGCTTCAAATTTCTCATGCATTTCAATCTGTCGATTACTGGGAGATAATATTTCAACAACTAAGTCGGGTGCGCCAATGATGCCTTGTGCTACTATTTTTGATTTATCACAGATTACACAAAGGTCTGGTTGCATTACTGTTTTGAAGGTTTTTCCTTGTTTTCCGACAGGCAATCTAACATCTATGGGAGAAAGAATGACATTACACGAGGTATGTTTAAAAAAAGCATACATGGTAAAGAATAATTCGCCGATGATATGCTGATGCAGCGTTGTTGGCGCACTCACTGGAAAAATCTTCCCCATGATGATTTCCACGCGCTCCTGAAACCGCCATTTCATATAGTCTGAATAACTATATTCAAAAGAATCCTCATTTAATTGGTCAAGCTGGGTAATCTCCGGAAATTTATATTCTTTCATGAATCTTAGGGTTTATAAGCTGCCACATCGACAACAAGGTCTGTAAAAATGACTGATTCAATTCGAGATAAATTTTCATATTTTTTATGCAGCTCAAATTTCAAATTATCATTCAGTACATATTGATACATCCATTGTTCCTCGGGATGAATTATCCAGTATTCTCTAACCAGGGAAGCCTGATAGGCCTCAAATTTCTCGTGCATTTCAATCTGTCGATTACTGGGTGATAATATTTCAACAACTAAGTCAGGTGCGCCAATGATGCCTTGAGTTACTATTTTTGATTGGTCACAGATCACACAAAGGTCAGGTTGCACAACCGTTTTATATGTGTTTCCTTGTTTTCCAACTGGTAACCTAACATCCATGGGCGCAGCAAAATAAGTACATGTTTTTCCATGAAAGTATGGGTAAAAGGCAACAGTTAATTCCCTGGACAAGGATTGATGCGGTGTATTTGGCGCACTCATAGGAAAAATCTTCCCCATGATGATTTCCACGCGCTCCTGAAACTGCCATTTCATATAGTCTGAATAACTATATTCAAAAGAATCTTCATTCAATTGGTCAAGCTGGGTAATCTCCGGAAATTTATATTCTTTCATTTCCAATGGGCTAATTGTTTATAATCAGCAACTTCGACAAATAATTCGGGAAAAATGACTGATTCAATTCGAGATAAATTTTCATATTTTTTATGCAGCTCAAATTTCAAATTATCATTCAATACATATTGTAACATCCATTGTTCCTCGGGATGAATTATCCAGTATTCCCTGACCAGGGAAGCTTGATAGGCCTCAAATTTCTCGTGCATTTCAATCTGTCGATTACTGGGAGATAATATTTCAACAACAAGGTCAGGGGCTCCGTTTGCACCTGACTTTTCTATTTTTAACAGGTCGCAAATGACACCTAGATCGGGTTGCACTACGGTATTGTATATATTTCCTTTTTTACCCACAGGAAGTCGGACATCAAAAGGAGCAACAAAATAATAGCATGGTTTACCTTTGAAATAGTTATAAAAGCAATTACCAATATCGTTACTCAGAGAATGATGCGGTGTATTTGGCGCACTCATGGGAAATATCTTCCCCATGATGATTTCAACGCGTTCCTGAAACTGCCATTTCATATAGTCTGAATAACTATATTCAAAAGAATCCTCATTTAATTGGTCAAGCCGTGTAATCTCCGGAAATTTATATTCTTTCATTTCCAATGGGCTAATGGTTTATAATCAGCAACTTCGACAAATAATTCGGGAAAAATAACTGATTCAATTCGAGATAAATTTTCATATTTTTTATGCAGCTCAAATTTCAAATTATCATTCAATACATATTGTAACATCCATTGTTCCTCAGGATGAATTATCCAGTATTCCCTGACCAGGGAAGCTTGATAGGCCTCAAATTTCTCATGCATTTCAATCTGTCGATTACTGGGAGATAAAATTTCGACAACAAGGTCAGGGGCACCTTTTACACCTGATTTTTCTAATTTTATGAGATCACAGACAATGCCTAAATCTGGTTGAACCACCGTTTTGTAAACATTTCCTTTTTTGCCCACAGGAAGTCGGACATCAAAAGGGGCAATAAATACAAAGCAATTTTTCCCTTTAAAATAATTTTTAAGGTCAACGGCTATATCAATAGCAAGCGATTGATGCGGTGTATTAGGCGCGCTCATAGGAAATATCTTCCCCATAATAATTTCCACCCGCTCCTGAAACTGCCAGGTCATATAGTCTGAATAACTATATTCAAAAGAATCCTCATTTAATTGGTCGAGCTGGGTAATCTCCGGAAATTTATATTCTTTCATTTCCATTTTTTTCTAAATGTATAGGATATTAAATTAGAAAACCTAATTATGCACAATTATTTAAGGACAGTTTACAAAGCGTATTTTTTTAAAATAAAAGGGTGACTTTGCAGCCACCCTTTTAAAATATAAAATTTGAGGAACGATTCTTACCTGGCGTAAGAGACGGCTCGTTTTTCGCGGATAACCGTGACTTTTATCTGCCCGGGATATTGCATGTCGTCCTGTATTTTTTGGGAAATAGCAAAGGCTAAATCATCTGCATTGCTATCGCTTACTTTATCACTTTCAACAATAACGCGTAGTTCACGTCCTGCCTGCATGGCATAAGCTTTTTGAACCCCTTCATGAGACATGGCCAACTCTTCCAATTCACCAATTCTTTTCAGATAGCTTTCCAAAATTTCTCTTCTGGCGCCTGGTCTGGCACCTGAAATGGCGTCACAAGCCTGAACTAATGGAGAAATGATATTATTCATTTCCACTTCATCGTGGTGAGCACCTACAGCATTACAAATAACGGCATGTTCTTTATACTTTTCGCATATTTTCATACCCAAAATAGCGTGTGAAAGTTCACTTTCCTCCTCGGCTACTTTTCCTATATCGTGTAATAGACCGGCTCTTTTTGCCATTTTTACCTGATTAGGATTAAACCCAAGTTCAGAAGCCATAATAGCACAAAGGTGGGCTGTTTCGATGGAGTGTTTCAAAAGGTTTTGACCATAAGAAGAACGGAAACGCATTCTACCAACCTGTTTGATTAAATAGGGGTCGAGACCGTGTATATCGAGTTCAATAACGGTGCGTTCACCAATCTCAACGATTTGCTCATCGAGTTGCTTTCTTGTTTTAGCCACCACCTCTTCGATTCTGGCAGGGTGAATTCTACCGTCAGCCACTAATTTTTTCAATGAAAGTCTGGCAACTTCGCGGCGAATAGGATCAAAACTAGAAATAACGATAGCTTCCGGTGTGTCATCTACGACAAATTCAGCCCCTGTAGCGGCTTCCAGTGCACGAATATTCCTTCCTTCTCTACCAATAATTTGTCCTTTGAGATCATCAGATTCAAGATTGAAGACAGAAACGGTGTTTTCGATAGTATATTCAGCACACATACGTTGAATGGTCTGAATGACAATTTTCTTTGCCTCTTTACCCGCATTTAACTTAGCTTTTTCAATAGAATCTTTGATGATTACCATAGATTCATTTTCAACTTTTGCTTTAACGGCCTCAAGAAGCATGTCTTTAGCTTCTTGTTCACTCAATAGGGATATTTTTTCTAATTCCTTAATTCTGATTTCATTAGCAGCATCCAGTTCTTCTTTCTTTTTAGAAATAATCTTTAATTGCTTTTCAAGATTTTCCCTAATGATGGCAAGATCAGCGTCTTTTTGTTCAATTTCAGCTTTTAGAACCTCAATATTTTTTGCCTTTGTATCTAATCTCTCCTCAACCTGTTTGAAATTCCCTTCAAGCGCTTTAATCTCAATTTCTCTTTCCTTAAGTTCTATCATTTGAGTCGCCTTGTGACTTTCAAATTGACTTTTCAAGGAATTGAAATTGTCTTTAGCCTCTTGAATTTTACGTTGTTTAATGCGTTCATTTTTAACTTCCGATTGATCCAAAAGCTTTTCGGCTTTCAGTTCAGCGTCATCTAAAATTCGTTTTGCATTAAGTTTTGCCTCTTTAACTTCAAGGTCAACCTGCGCATTTAAATCGTTTACTTTGTTTTTTCTTTGAATATTCAGTAGTAATCGAGCCCCCAAAAAACCTATTATAGTGCCAACTACTGCCAATATTATTCCTGTTCCAATGTCATTCATAATGGTAAAATTCTTTAATAATGAACAAAAAAAACACCCAGATAAAACATCCGAATATTTTGATTTACCAGAATAACTATTTTATTTGTGGAAATAATTCGAGGTAAAAGCATTAACACTTTAAGGCCGGAAGGCACATACAGAGAGTGATTCCAGCAAGCTCGATTTATTAAATGTAAAACCTATGATGCTATCGATATTTAGCGACAGCTGGTATATATTTATTTCCACAGTGGACAGTAATTCCGGGGTGTTTTTCAGACACCTCAACTTTTTGCTCCAACCTTTAAAAGCGTTATTTAACCTGTTTATTTTCGTAAATAAGCGCCTAATTCAGATTGATAAGCAGTTAATAAATTTTCAATAATAGTATCTACTTCTTTGTCTTGAAGCGTTTTCTCCAAGTTTTCGAAGGTATAACTAACTGCATAGGAACGTTTTCCTTTGCCAAGTTGTTTTTCATTTTCATAAACATCAAACAGATTTATCTGAACAATCTGTTTTTTGCCTAATTTTTTAGCAATGCTCACAATATCGGAAAATTTAATTGAATTATCAACTATTAATGCTAAATCTCTCCGAATACTTGGGAATCGACTTATTTCCTTAAACTTAATTTTTTGATTTACCGTTTTTTGCAAACAAATATCCCAATAAAACTGGGCATAAAATATTTCTTCTCTCAAGCTAAAAGATTGAGTAAGTTTTGAACTCAATTTTCCAAAAGTGACATATATTTTATTACCCTGTTTTAAATGTATTCCATATTCGAAGGGTACTTCATTTTGAAAAACCTCTTCTTCCAAACCTTGTATACCAAGTTTAGCAAGTACGGAAAAAACAATACCTTTAAGGCTATAAAAATTTGATTTTCCTTGCCCGGTATGGTTCCAGTTTTCAGTATGCTGGTCTCCCGAGAGAAATAAAGTTAAATGACTGGTCTCTTTTATACTTTCTGGCGTCTGGATATAGGATTTGCCCCATTCAAAAAGTTTAACATTATTTTGCTGCCTGTTTTGGTTATGTAAAATAACTTCAAGACCGCTCATCGCCATCTCAGGTCGCATAATATCGAGCAGGGCATGCGAAGTATTATGAATAAAAACGAGTTCTTCTTCCTTGATATTCCAGCTATTTGTTTTGTAGTAAGCTGATTGGGACAAAGAAACGGCCATCATTTCACTACATCCTAAGCCTGTTAAAAGTTCTGATATGAAACTACTGATTTGATTTCTATCGGGTTTTGGTGCCGAACTTAAGGTAGTTCGCATGGCATCGGAAAATGGTACGCGGTTAAAACCATAAATCCTTAATATTTCTTCTACCAAATCGGCTGGCCTCAATACATCCGATTTATTTTTTGGAACATTAACGGTACACATTTCATCATTTTGAAAAATGGGTGTCATGTCCAACAGGCTTAAAATATGGATGATTTCTTTATTGGTAATGGGTGCGCCAGTCAATTCTCTGACGTAATCGAATGAAAGGTCTATTTTTACTGGAGGGGTAGGATGAGTGTAAATATCGGTTATTTCGGATGCAATGTCAGCATTCGCAAGTTCCTGGAGTAGCAAGGCAGCTCTTTTAAGTGCAAAGACCGTTATTTCCGGATCGCTGCCTTTTTCGTAAACTTTTGCGGCATCCGTTCTCAAATTATGCTTCATACTAGTTCGACGAATCGATTTAGCTTGAAAATGAGCAGACTCGAGAAAAATATCAGTAGTATCAGCTTGTACTCCGGAATGTAAGCCACCGAATACGCCGGCAATACACATTGGGTAATCATCGCCACCACAAATGATTAATTCTTCACCCGTTAATTTTCTTTCCTGAGCGTCTAAGGTTAACATTTTCGTGCCTTCGGGTAAGGTACGAACCGTAATTTTTCCTGAAGGAATAGCCTTTAAATCGAAAGCATGAAGTGGTTGACCAAGTTCGTGTAATACATAATTTGTTACATCTACCACATTATTAATGGGTCTTACACCGACGGCCTTTAACTTTAGTTTCAACCATTCGGGGGATTCAGCTACTTTAATATTTTTCAAAATGATACCTGAATACCGAGGGCAAAAATCGCTATCGGCGATAGAAACCTCCATGGGTTTAACGGAAAGGGTAGATTTGAAGTTTTCTACGGAAGGCCATTTTAGTTGACCATGATAGTTATGATGTACTGTTAACCCCGCATATAAATCTCTGGCAACCCCTAAATGACAGGTAGCGTCTGACCTGTTAGGTGTAAGATTAACTTCAAAAACAGTATCAGAAGCTAAATCAAAATAGTTAGCTGCCTCCAAACCTATGGGTGTTTCAGCGGGTAAAACTAATATACCATTATGATCATGACCCAGGCCAAGCTCATCTTCTGCACAAATCATGCCTTGAGAAAGTTCGCCTCTGATTTTACTTTGTTTAAGGGTTATGGGTTCACCTTCAGAGGGATAGAGGGTGGTGCCTACTTTAGCCACCAATACTTTTTGACCGGCAGCAACATTCGGAGCACCACAAACTATGGAAAGAGGATTTTCACCCCCAATATTAACAGTTGTCAGTGATAATTTATCTGCATTGGGGTGTTTTTCGCAGGTAAGCACCTCACCAACGACCACGCCTTTCAAGCCGCCCTGAATGGATTCCACTTCTTCCATTCCTTCTACTTCGAGCCCAATGTCTGTAAGTAAATCTGCTGTTTCAATGGCAGTTAAAGGGATATCTAAGTACTGTTTTAACCAATTAAAAGATACTTTCATAAGGGAACTATTTGCCTTTTTTTATGCTAAAATACGGCGGCAAATATAGTAAAAATATGACTATTTAAGACAATAAGGTAGCGCCGTCTGATGGTTCAACGAAATAATGAGGGAGTTCTATGCCAAAGGCATTAAAATAAGCTTCTTTCATTTTGGAGAGAAAGGCGGTGGAAGCATCTTTTTCCACAAGATTCAGGGTACAGCCGCCAAAACCACCTCCCATCATTCTGGCCCCGGCCACTTCGGGCATATTTTCGGTAAAAGACACTAAAAAATCCAGTTCCTGGCAGCTTACCTCATAGTCATTTTTAAGACCGTAATGGGTTTCATAAAGTAATTCCCCCAATGATTTAATATCACCTTTTTCAAGATTATGCACAGCTTCTAGCACTCTCGCATTTTCCTCAATTACATATTTAGCCCTTTTGAAAATAGTATCCGAAAGGCTTTTTCTATTTTCATTGAGCATATCCATCGACACATCTCTTAAAGAAGAAACCACGGCATCATTATTTCTTATAACAGATACCACTTCCTCACATTCTTTTCGTCGGGTATTGTATTCAGAAGAGGCTAATTGATGGCTAACCTGGGTATTTAACAAAATTAAATGAAAGTTTTTAAGGTCAAAAGGAACATATTGAAAAGTGATATGCTGACAATCAAAGAGCATCAGATGATTTTCCTTGCCGTGTAAACTGGCAAACATGTCCATTAAGCCACAATTTGTTCCAACAAAATGGTGTTCTGCTTTTTGCGTCAGGTACATCCATTCCTCTTTTGACTTATTCAAATTGAAGCATTTATCCAACGCCGTAGCAGCACTGCAAAGGAGCGCTGCGGATGAACTTAGGCCTGCACCAATGGGAATATTGCCACCAAAAGAACAGTCAAATCCAGTCAACTTCGACCCTGATTTTATGATTTCATGACAAAGCCCCAACACATAATTTGACCAGGAATGGGGAATAGGGGTTAAATGATTTAAGTCAAATGAAATGGTTTCACCCAAATCAAGGGCAGTGATAGTACCTAAACTTTCCGACGTATTCGGAGTAACCGAAAAGGTTATTTTTTGCTTTATGGCAGCGGGAAGAACAAATCCGTTGTTATAATCGGTATGTTCTCCAATCAGATTTATTCTTCCCGGTGCAAAGGCAGTAACTATTTCTGTTTTATTCAAGCGTATTAAATTTTCTTTCCAGCTTTTTTCTGCTGTGGTGCGGAAGGTTTCGGCGAAGGTTTTGTATCTCTGGTTACGGGTGCTTTAGGTTGTACTGGAGCATTGGGAAATGGATTTGGTTCCCCTGGGTTTTTGTAAAAATTAAATCCCATCCATCCAATCATACCCAGTAGTGCAACCATCAATAATCCTGATGCCGCTCTGGAAATGGTTATATACTGCTGAATTTTTACTGGTTTGAAACGGAAGGCAATGGTATGTTTTCCCTCGGGAACTTTTAGACCTCTAAGCAGGTAATTTACTCTCACGTGATCTACAGGTTTGTCATCAATAAATGCTTGCCAACCTTTATCGGGACCGTACCAGATTTCAGAAAACACAGCAAATTGAGGAGAAGTTGCAGTATATGAATAGATTAAATTTTGAGGATCATACTGGGTGAGCGTTATTTCTCCCCCTTTTTGAGGATCAAAATTTCCTGCATAGCCATTAAACTCATTATCTAAAATAATGGCGACTTCCTGTGGATTAAAATTGTTCAGGGCAGCCATTTCTTCATTTGGTGTATTTACTTTGAGCAGCGTGTCCACAAACCAGGCGGTTCCGCAAGCCAAAGGATTTTGAGAAACGGTTTGGTCTTGTTTGATGATATATTTAGCATTTAGCATATTAATCACATTCTGATTATTATTGCTTATTTGCTTTTCAATGATATCATTGTATCTCATCAATTTGGCTGCATGATAGCCGCCAATGGTGTTATGGTAAAAACTGGTCGTTGAATTTCCAAAAGTGGATACCGCTAAGTCGAGAACGCGATAATCGCCTCTACTTTTTTCTAAGGAAGAAATCTCTTTATCAGCTGGTCTTTCTTTCAACGGAGTATCCGCTGTTGCGGGATTATTAAAGCTTGATTTTCCAAGATATCTTTGACCCACAGACCAATGATCTAATAGCGTAAGAAAACCCAGAGCAACAATTAAAATAGTTGGTTTTATCCAGTTTCGTGTGAACAAGAAGATAGCGATGGCAGCGGCTCCAATGAAATAAAAAGACCTGAATGCATCTGCTTTAAAAAAATCAATCCTATCCTGGATAATATTGGTTAGTACAATGGGTTGAAGTTGACCGTCACTTGGGCCTTTGAAGTCGAAAAAGGAAGTTGCGAACAAGGCTAAAAATAAAGTCAATCCGCCAATGATTGAAAAAGAATAAATTAATGCTTTTTTTACACTGTCAGGTGAATACTTTTGGTAACAAAGCTTATTAATAGCAAATAACCCTAAAATAGGTAGAAAAAATGGGGTTATTGTTAATATTGAGCTAGGCGCTCTGAACTTATTATAAAAGGGAACAAAGTCAAAGAATAATCTTTGCAAGGTCTCAAAATGTTGTCCCATGGATAGAAAAAGGGTTAGCAAGACGGAAATTAAAGCCCACCAGCGAAGGCCACCTTTTTCTATAAAAAAGCCGAAGGTGAAAAGGAAAATCATGACAGCCCCTAAATAATTAGGTCCGCTCGTGAAAGGCAAGCCACCCCAGTAAAAGGGTAAACCCATTTTTCCTTCCTCATTTGTTTTAGCACCATTGTCAACTAAAAGCTTAAATGTTGCTCCTTCCTTTGTTGTTTCACCCGAACTTCCTCCAGCCGCAAATGGAATGAGAACACTAAGTAAATCTTGCGTTTTATTACTCCACATCATTGCATAATCCCAACCTAAACCTGATTCTCCCGCCGCCTCACTGGAAGGAGCATTATTTGACACATCAGGGCTGATAGTATTAACGGCTGATTCTTCGGTAAGAATAGGCTTACCTCTTAAAGAATCTTTTGAATAATCAAGAGCCATTAACCAGGTAGAGGAAGTTGCAGCTAAACTAATGGAGGCTCCAATGATTACCGTGGCTATGGTTTTTAAAAGATGGTTTATTTCTTTTTCTTTTATAGATTCAACCAGCCAGACTATAGCTAAAACAACGCAGGTGATGACAAAATAAAAGGTCATCTGTGGGTGATTAGCGTTTAAAGAATTTGCTGTTGCTGCAGAGAACAAAACGCCACCAAGAAGATATTTCTTATGTTTATATATCGTGTAGAGTCCTGCTATGACCAGCGGATTAAACACAATGGTTCCTAGTTTTGAGTTATGACCTGCCTCAAAAAGAACAAAATTATTTGTGGTAAATCCAAAAGCGATTGCTCCAATAATACCAATCATAGGATGAATGCCCATGACAGAGGTCATAATGAAAAAAGCAATCATTTGCGCTAAAAATACCCCCATAGGATAGTAAATATCAAAGGAAAGAAGTCGGGGTACCCAGTCTAAATAAAACGATTTGAGGCTGACACCAATCATAAAAGTGGGCATTCCCCCAAACATGGAGTTTGTCCAGAATAACTGTTCTCCTTTTTCCGCCCAATATTTAGCAATTTCCCCGTAAGCACCGGTATATGAGACAATGTCACCTTGTAATACTTGCTTCCCCTGGAATTGAGGTAAAAAATAGATATAGTTGACCAGAAAAAGTATTAATAGTCCTAAAACATAAGGAGCTATTTTTTTAAAATAGGTATTATTCATATCAGTAATATAAATCTTGTTTATGATAAAATAAAGGTACAAACATTTTAATCAACCCTATAATAACGAACAATTAAAACGACTTAACCTCAAAAAAGAGTTTGTTGTCCCTCTTCCAAAATTGGCGGTTCTTCCGTGTCAAGTGGTTCGATAACTTCAATATCACTGATTTTTTTGTCACTTAAGCGATTTCCAACAGCTTTCCACCCTTTAATATCGACAATATCAGTCAACAACGCTTCTCCCTCTGATTTTTTATTACCTACCTTAATTTGAAATTTAATTCTCGGGGAGGGTTCAGTACTTAAAAAGAGAAGTTGAGATTCAGGGTGATCGGTCAGATAACTGAATCGTTGATCGGCCTGTGTCGTTTCTATGTGGAACCTTTTCACCATAGTCCACCCTTTATGCCCGTCATAATGAACTGCAGTAATGGTATCATCCGCCCGGTTACATTGGCCGATATAAAGAAAATCAGCAGACTGAAATCTTTTGGTAATATCAAGTGGAGTTGTAATATAGCTCCCATTTTTGTAAAGGATCAATAGCTCATCACCCGTATCGAATTCACCAAGGAATCGGCCTCTATTTTCAGTATTTAGTCTGCCGGAAATTTCGTCTAACCAAATTTTCAATGCACCGATAGTCGATCTTCCCGCTGTCTTTAACTTGATATTCCGCAAGGGGTATTTCGTCAGCATGTTTCCCTGCGAGGACCTTCCTTTTATCGCTAATTCCGCAAAATTAAACTCAAACATTTTAATTTTTGCTTTACAGCCCAGGCTTAGCTGAACGTGAATTACTTCCGCTTCACCATTAGGATTTACGGAGAAATAATGAAGTTTGCTACCCTTTGTTTCCTGAGTAATTGGGTATTCCTTATCTCGGGTAATCGCCGTAACATTGAATCGCTTTACAAAAGATTTTGCACTCGCGCCATCTGTATAGACGGCATTATAAGTAGTTCGTTCGTCATTCTTTTTCCAAACGGCCACATGAATGATGTCCTTACCAACAAAGGTTTTTTCTGCAATACGGGTTACCAGGAAATAGCCATCATTTCTGAAAACAATGATGTCATCAATATCGGAACAATCACTGATAAATTCATCTTTCTTAAGTCCGTAACCGACAAAGCCATCCGCTTTATTCGCATATAGTTTTGCGTTATTTGCTACGACCTCGGTAGCCGCGATGGCATCGAAAGTGATAATTTTTGTTTTTCGTTCCCTGCCTTTTCCATATTTTTCTAACAGGTTTGAATAATAATTAATGGTATAATCTATTAAATGGGCCAGGTCAAAGCGTACTCTTTCCAAATCTTTTTCCAGCTGAGCAATAAATTGATCTGCTTGAAAAGTGTTATATTTTGATATTCTTTTAATCTTAATCTCGGTCAAACGGGCAATATCATCTTGTGTTATGGATCTTAGCAATCTAAGTCGATGGTCCGACGGTTCAATGATCTCCTGGGGCTCAACTACGTATTTTTTTAATCCTATGGCAATGGTTTCCAAAACAGCTTCCCAGGTTTCACATTCCTCGATATCGTGATAAATTCTATTTTCAATAAAAACTTTTTCCAGACTGGCATGATGCCATTTTTCAAGTAATTCTTTTTCCTTTATTTCCAGTTCTAACTTAAGGAGTGCTTTGGTATGATCGACAGCAATGTCGAGTAAATCTTGAACCGAGAGGAAACGCGGTTTTTCATTTTGAATAATACATGCATTCGGCGCAATTGAAATCTCACAATCGGTAAATGCATACAGTGCGTCAATCGTAACGTCCGGAGAAACGCCGGGGGCTAAATCGATGACAATTTCCACATTTTCTGCTGTATTATCAACGACTTGTTTTATTTTAATCTTTCCCTTTTCGCTTGCTTTAATAATACTTTCAATGAGGGTAGAGGTTGTTACGCCGAAGGGTAATTCCCTGACAATAAGAACGTTCTTATCTGTTTTTTCGATTTTAGCACGAACTTTTACTCTACTTCCTCTTTTACCTTGTTGATAATCAGTTATATCAATGAAACCACCCGTTTGAAAATCAGGATAAATAATTACTTCCTCGTTTTTCAATCTTTTAATCGCCGCTTCTATGATTTCTATAAAATTATGAGGAAGAATTTTTGTGGAAAGACCGACGGCAATTCCCTCCGCCCCTTGAGCTAAAAGAAGAGGAAATTTCACAGGAAGATGAATGGGTTCTCTTTTTCTGCCGTCGTAAGACAGTTGCCATTCGGTGGTTTGTGGATTAAAAGCTATTTCGAGGGCGAATTTTGTGGGTCTTGCCTCAATATATCGTGAGGCAGCAGCCCCATCTCCCGTAAGGATATTCCCCCAATTTCCCTGGGTATCTATGAGCAGTTCCTTCTGCCCCATGTTCACTAAGGCATCTCCAATGGCGGCATCACCGTGGGGATGATATTGCATGGTTTGGCCAATAATATTGGCTACCTTATTATACCTGCCGTCATCCATTTCTTTCATGGCATGCAAAATCCTTCGTTGAACGGGTTTTAATCCATCCAACACAGCGGGCACCGCTCGCTCAAGAATCACATAAGACGCATAATCAAGAAAATAATCCTGATACATACCTTGAAGGCTGATTATTTCATCAGGAGCCTCTGAATTTTCGGGAAGTTCAGGCGTTTGGTCGCTCATATTTTATTTCTTTTGAAAAGGCAAATATACAATTTATAAGCTATTTTAAGAATGGAGGCAACATTGAGGTTGAATGGATTGTTAAGCCATCATGTTTCATATCATAACCCGAAGGATTGAAAAAATTAATGATTCATACCGTCATTGAAAGAAATGACTCCTTTTTAATGGCTTACAGAGAGTGGTTTGATAGCTCAGCTTGCAAGGATAAATGTTCCTGGCTGATGAATCAATTTGAACTTTATAAATCTTTACCTAAAGAAGTTGATAAATCTCTCCGATTTTTAATAAATCAAAGCAGCGTAGGTATTCATTGGAAGTTTACTGATGCGGACACGCTTTTGGAGGCCCAGTTTTTCATGGAGTTTTTTAGGGATCAAATCCAGTCTATCGGTTATCAAAAGCAGTTGGCCGACAAACGGATCTTTGAAACATCAAGTGGGTTAGAAACTATTGAGAGATACTATTTAAAGCCTCCCTTCAAATTGAATGAAGTGGAAAAGAAGCAACAACAATTTGGTAATATAATACTAAGTAGTACGCTGGTAAACGAGAAGTACGTCGATTTTCAGTGCCTTTGCCACTTTTTTATTGATAGGCAATACACTGAGGTTGAGCCAATTCAATATTTATTTGAAATCATTTTGGAAAATGGGTAGGCTTTTAAATAGGTCTTTAATTCTCCTTTGACCAGTTGGCCTGTTCTAAATGGTTAAGCGTTACATCAATACCATATTTATCTTTCAGGTGGGCGGTTAATTGATCGGCGGCATAGACGGAACGGTGCTGCCCGCCGGTGCAGCCAAAATTTATCTCTAAATGGGTGAAACTTCTTTCGAGATAATTTTCCACAGCAGCATCAACCATTCTGTAAACATTATTGAGGAAAGGTTCCATATCACTAAAATGTTTCAAGAAATTAATAACAGATTCGTCCTTTCCGGATAATTTCTTGTAAGGTTCATAACGGCCTGGATTATGTAAAAAGCGGCAATCAAAAACAAAGCCACCTCCATTTCCTGAGCTTTCCACAGGTATTTGCCTTTTGTGGTAGCTAAAACTGTTTACAAAAACTTTCAATAAAGAATTTTCCCCTTTTGATTTGTCATAAGGATCATATTTTTGACTCTTTATTATGGCTTGTAAACAGCGGGTTATTTCAGGGAGGGCTAGGGGTATTTTACCTTCTTCGAGCAACCATTGTATGTTTTTCAGTCCGTAGGGAATACTCAGCAAAAAATGTGCTTTCCGTTCATAGATACCTCTGAAACCGTAAGCACCTAGCACCTGAATGTTTCGCATTAAAACATAACCATAGAAATAAGACAGGAAAGAATCGCGGTCTATATTGGTTAACTGAGAAGCAGTATCTAAATAATGTTGAATAAGAGATTCTCTGATATCGTTTGGTATATTTGCCTTAGCCTGGTACAAAAGGGACGCCAGGTCATACTGCAAAGCACCTTTTCTTCCTCCTTGATAATCAATGAAATAAGGATTTCCATTTCGGATTAAAATATTCCTTGACTGAAAATCACGGAACATAAAATATTCATTATCGGCTTGAAGAAGAAAATTGGCTAACTGGTGAAAATCTTTCTCCAGGGCAACTTCATCGAAGCCAACCTGGCTTGGTAAAAGGAAATGGTATTTGAAATAGTTAAAATCCCAGAACATTGATTCTCTGTCAAAGGATTCCTTTGGAAAACAATAGGTATATTGAAGCTCTTTACTGCCATTAATTTGTAAATGCGCTAATTTTTCGACGACCTTTTTGTACAATTGAACCAAAGAATCAGGAAACTGATGTTGATTTTGAAGGAGAAAACTGTACAGGGTTGTAGAACCTAAATCCTCCTGTAGATAAACTTTAGCGTCTAAATTTTCTGCATAAATGGCTGGAACTGGTAATTTTCTTTCGTGAAAATGCTTACTAAAATTTAAGAAAGCTAAACTTTCCTTGGCATGAGGACTGTAGGTACCAATAGCGACCTTATCATTTTTTTGTAACCTGTAATAAATTCTATCTGAACCGGAAGGGGCCAGGGGTAAAATAAGATCAGGAGGCACACCGGCCCAGGATTCGAACAATTCTGCGAGAGCCCATTCAGTTTTAGGTGATGCCATGGTTAAAATAGGGGGATAAGGGAGTTAATCGATAGGTTTTTCTTCTATAATTTCAGATTCTTCCTCTTCCCAATGCTCAAAATTCTTTGGATCTGGGAAACCTGAATCGTCAAATTCATTCAATACAGTGAAGTCATCTTCGTTATGACCAGAAGCCTGTCTATTATTTTTATTGGGTTTGAATTCTCTATGGGGAACGACGAGCACTTGTTTTTCAAGTTCCATAGGCTGTGCTTTCTGGTCTCTGATGGAAGAACTGATTTGACTCCAGATAAGGTCTTTGAGTTTATCGATACCATAACCTGAGACCGCTGAGATAAAAACAACGGTAACATTTTCAGGTAATTCTACTTCAATGAGAGAGATCAATTCCTCGTCTAAAAGGTCCGATTTAGTTATGGCTAATAATCGGGGTTTATCCAATAATTCTATATTGTATTTGGCTAGTTCATTTAGTAGAATATGGTACTGGGTTGCAATATTTTCTGCATCGGCTGGAACCATAAAAAGTAACGAAGCATTTCTTTCGATATGGCGTAAGAACCTTACGCCCAATCCTTTACCTAAGTGGGCATCTTCGATGATTCCAGGAATATCGGCCATAACAAAGGAATGATTATCGCGGTAGGAAACGATACCAAGATTTGGTACCAGGGTAGTGAAGGGATAATCAGCGATTTTTGGTTTTGCAGCAGATATAGCTGCGAGCAGAGTAGATTTACCGGCATTAGGAAATCCAACCAGACCGACATCGGCCAAAACTTTGAGTTCAAGTATTTTCCATTCCTCCAGTCCAGCTTCACCAGGTTGAGCATAACGCGGCGATTGATTTACGGGATTGCGAAAATGGTAATTTCCCAAACCGCCCCTACCTCCGGGAGTCACGATTTTCTTTTCGCCATGCCGGGTAATTTCCGCTTCGATCTCATTAGTTTCCGCATTTTTCACTACGGTACCCAGTGGAACTTGTAAGATTATATCCTTTCCATTGGCGCCATGCGCATTTTTATCGCCACCATTTCCACCATTATCGCCGATAACATGTTTTCGGTATTTCAAAGAAAGTAGCGTCCAGACATTTCTATTTCCTTCCAGAATGATATGCCCTCCTCTTCCGCCGTCACCACCATCGGGACCACCTTTGGCATTCAATTTATCTCTATAAAAATGCACAGCACCACCACCACCAGAACCGGAGCGACAACAAACACGCACGAAATCAACAAAATTTTGCTCAGGCATAGAGGTTTAGGTAAAAATATTTAAGTTGCTTCGTCATAAGAACGACACAACGCTTCGAATATATGTTGAATGGTACCAATTCCGTCCATTTTAAAAGCTTTTCCTTTTTCGGCGTAATATCCAAATACAGGCATAGTTTCCGACTTGTAAACGTCTATCCTGTGTTGAATAATGGCTGGATCATTGTCGTCTGATCTACCTGAAGATTGCCCCCGCGATAAAATACGCGTTATGATTTCCTGGTCGGCCACTTCAAGCATTAGCAGGCGGTGAATATCTTGATTTAACG
>JAJTER010000064.1 GCA_021299835.1 Saprospiraceae bacterium
CCTCGCACCATAATTTCTAACTCCATCCCACATAGATATTCCATCTTCCATTAAATTGGAAAAGCTAAAAACAAACGGTTCAGATTTTATTAACCAAAAAGACATTTATTTAAAATTAAAGAGCTAAAAAAGCGGGTAAGATAGCGTTAACACCTTCCTCGATGGGTAAAAATACAGGAATTTTTAGTTTTTCATAGTAATCTTCCTGAAAAGCTTTTAATTCCTCCATAGAACAACCTTGGGTATTTAATACTAACGCGATTACTTCTGCCCCATAAGCATTGATCAACGCAATTTCTGATTCAACCGAGGGAATTTCACCCCAATGAGCATCATCATCGTAAAAAGCTCTTTTTGGGGGATGAACTAAAACGGCATATTTTGCTTTTCCAGAAACGAAAAATTCAGAACCACATGGTCCACTTGGATTTCTTAAGGCAGATTGTCCTTCCAGGAAAATAAAATCAGGATTTTCATTTAAATAACATTCAACAATAGCATTTTCCAATTCACCGGAAACAAAATCATTTAAGGTAGAATCAAAAATAAATCCATATTCTCCCCCTTGCAGCCAACCGGTTTGACCGGTATAAATCATTGCTGCCTTTTTATTATTTTCATTCAGTAGATCTGTAAAAAATCGTGCTGAGGTTCTTTTCCCAACAGCGCAATCAGTTCCAATAACGGCAATTACAGGACATTTTACTTGATGGATACGTCCAGTCCAAAAATGAAGATTATCTTTTGTTTTAGGTTTTCTAACATCTTTTAAATAGACATTGTTTTGCATTGCCAGTTTTACAAAATGCGGTTTATCCGATAAAAACTCATGTAAACCATTTACTAGGGATAATCCATTTTCTAAACATTCCAGTAGGATAACCTCTAAGTCTTTAGGAATAACACCGCCGTGAGTGGCTATTCCTATGATAGCTACCGTTGCCTCTGGAAAAAATTGGATAGCTTCTTTGACAGACTCGATAATGGGGATATGTCGATGTGTGCCATCTAATTTTTCGCCAGCATCCGAACCATAATTTTTACTATCCACCACTGCCAGAATTTCAAATCGTTTGGTTCCACGAATTAGCCCATGGGCCGTTTTGGCATCAAGCTTATCATAAGCATCCAACGTCAAAATAATGGCCTTTTCCTTATTTATCATTTTTTAAACTAAATTATAGTTGGCTAAATTAGTAATTATTTAAGTTGCATATACATTTTGTCTTTTAAAATAATGTATGTAAAATAAAATCATTAAGACTTTTTAAACGATATTATTGAAATATCATTAAATTACACCCGTTAACCCAATAAAATATTGAATTTTCAGATGATGAACCTATTTTACCTTCTCAAAATACCATTTGTAGTATTAAGCATGCTACTTTTTGGTCAATTATCCTTTTTTTTCAACAATGAGCCACCCAAAGTATTGGTTTTTTATAAGACTGCTGGGTTTGTGCACGAATCTATCCCTGATGGGATTGCTGCTGTTAAAAAATTAGGATTGGCAAATGGATTTACCGTTGATGTCACAAATGATGCAACCTTAATTTCCGAAGAAAACTTATCAAAATATGCCGCTGTGGTTTGGTTAAGCACTACTGGAGATGTTTTGAACCACTACCAGGAAGCTGATTTTGAAAGATATATTCAGGCAGGTGGCGGTTATGTAGGTATACATGCAGCTGCCGATACGGAATACGAATGGGGTTGGTATAACAGACTGGCTGGAGGTCAATTTTTAGACCATCCAGGTATTAATGATCCTCATCCAAATGTACAGAAAGGAAAAATTAATATAGCTGATAAAGCACACGCATCCACTAAATTCCTTCCTGAAACCTGGGAAAGAACCGATGAATGGTATAGCTATAAAAAAATGAACCCTAAGGTAAATGTTTTGATGAACCTTGATGAATCAAGCTATTTAGGGGGATATAAAATGGGAAAACATCCCATTGCATGGTATCACGAATTTGATGGTGGAAGGGCTTTCTACACGGCTGGCGGGCATACTAAAGAGTCCTACACTGAAGATTTATTTTTAAAACATGTACTTGCAGGCATTCAATTTGCTATGGGTGAAAACAAGACTTTAGATTATAGCAAGGCTAAAACAAAAAGAGTCCCTGAAGAAAATAGATTTGAAAAGAAAAACTTAGTTCAAGGTGGATTCACAGAGCCTACTGAAATGACTATTCTTCCTAATTTTGATATCCTTATTGCTCAAAGAAGGGGTGAAATTTTATTGTATAAGAATGGAAGTGATGAGGCTAAGGAAATAGTAAAATTAGATGTTTATTGGAAGACAGAAACGCCGGGTGTAAATGCTGAGGAAGGATTAATGGGTATTCAGAAAGATCCTAATTTTGCTACCAATGGTTTTGTATATGTATATTATGCTCCTTCAGGAGATAGGGCGGTAAACAGACTTTCCAGATATACGTTCAAAAATGACCAATGGGATATGAGCTCTGAAAAAATAATTTTAGAGGTGAATTCTCAACGGAATATATGTTGTCATACAGGGGGTTCTATTGCCTTTGATAAAAATGGTTTATTGTATTTATCTACAGGTGATAATGCTACACCATTTAATCAACCTAAAGGTGGATTAGTTTTACGTGGTTTTGCTCCATTAGATGACAGACCAGGATTTGAACAATATGATGCAAGAAGAAGCTCGGGAAATAGTAATGATTTAAGGGGTAAAATATTAAGGATTAAGGTAAATGCTGACGGCACTTATGATATTCCAGAAGGTAATTTATATGCTGTAGGTACCCCAAAAACTAGACCTGAAATTTATGTCCAGGGAAATAGAAACCCTTACAGAATTACAATAGATCAAAAAAATGGTTATTTATATTGGGGTGAAGTTGGTCCAGACTCCAATGTGGATAGTTTAAAAACAAGAGGTCCAAGAGGCTATGATGAAATGAACCAGGCAAGAAAAGCGGGTAATTTTGGTTGGCCTTATTTTGTTGGAAATAATTATGCCTATTCAGAATATAATTTTGATTCAGGAGAAACTGGCATCACATTTGACCCAAAGAATCCTGTTAATAATTCCAGAAATAATACCGGGATTACTCAATTACCACCAGCTCAACCAGCCTTTATTTGGTACCCTTATGATACTTCACCAGATTTTCCATCGGTAGGTACCGGAGGCCGAAATGCGATGGCAGGACCTGTTTATTACAGCGACCTTTATCCGGAAGCAACCAGATATCCTTCTTATTATGATGGCAAATTTTTTGCTTATGAATGGATTAGAGGATGGATAAAAGCAGTTACTATGCTTCCAAATGGTGATTTCGATAAAATGGAACCATTCATGGGATCCAACAAATTTAATGCTCTGATTGACCTTGAAATAGGGCCAGATGGTAGATTTTACGCATTAGAATATGGAAACGGTTGGTTTTCAAAAAACATAGATGCTGCCCTTTCAAGAATTGATTATAATGCTGGGAACAGATCACCCGTCGTTAAAAATATTAAGGTTGATAAGACATCCGGAGCTATACCTTTTTCAGCTAAATTTTCTGTGTCAGCGAGTGACCCTGAAAATGATAAGCTAACTTATACCTGGGATCTTGGCAATGGTCAGACCATAAATACCATGGTGCCTGAACTATCTTATACATTTAAAGAGATAGGCGATTTCGACGTAAACGTGAAAGTAAGTGACCCAAGTAACTTGTCTGCAAGAAGTGGATTAGTATCTGTATATGCTGGTAATATTGCGCCAGAAGTGAGCATAGACATTATCAGTAATAAAACTTTTTATTTCCCCAAAAAACCCGTTGATTATTCAGTATCAATAAATGATGCGGATGACAAAAAAGCCATTAAAAATATTGCTTCTTTATACGTTTCCGCTGATTACATATCAGGTTTAGATCAAGCCGAAGCATCAAAGGGCCATTTGATTGTTGCAGATGCGATTATTGGTAAAAGTATTGTCAATTCAACTACTTGTATTACTTGTCATAAAGCAGACGAACCTTCCATAGGTCCTTCATTCACCGATGTGGCAAAAAAATACAGAAGACAGCCAAATGTAACTACCTATCTGTTAAATAAGATACAAAAAGGTGGTTCAGGTGTTTGGGGAGAAACCGTAATGCCAGCAAATACTGAATTAAAAAATGACGATGCTACAAAAATTATTTCCTATATCATGTCTTTGGGGCAAAAAGAGGCACCAAAACCATCTTTACCAGCCAAAGGAATTGTAGCAGATCCACTCTTAGGAAAAACTTTCAGTGAAAGCGGTATGTTTGTCTTAAATGCAAGTTTCACTGACCGGGGTGGTAAAGAATCTAAGCCTTTAAGTGGCAATGGTTCTGTGGTCCTAAAGAGTCCAAAAATTGGCATGGATCAGGCTAAAAATCTAAATGGATTTTCAATCATGAAATATGGCGGACAAACTTTAATGTTGTTCCCTTCCACCCAGGCTTCATTTTCTTTGAACGATATTGATTTAACTCAAATCATTAAGCTTCAGATTGCTGCTGCCGGACAAGAAGCTGGTAAGGATGGCTATAGTATAGAAGCACGTTTAGACAGCCCAACTGGCAAGGTTCTTGGAAGTTCTGTTTTTAAATTAACAGCTACAGGTCCAAAACCGCCATATTTTGGTGGTTGCGAAATAAAGCTTACTCCAGTAACAGACAAGAAAAAACATACCTTGTATTTTGTTACTAAACCTATTAAAGAGGGTGAACCTGCCGCCGCAATGGTCAATATTGAATTTAAAACTGAATAAATAAGATTTTATCCATAAAAAAAGGCCAGTAGATGATTTCTTACTGGCCTTTTTTTATTAAGGTTTTTGCCAAGGCATTTTACCCGCATGTTGAATATGCCTCATTAATCTTTTGTTTAAATCTGCAAAAATCTTTGGATATTCTTTTATCACATTCATTTTTTCAAAAGGATCAACTTTCAAATTATACAATTCCATAGGTAAACCAGGGTAATTTCTAATCAATTTCCAATCACCAAATCTCAATGCATAACTACAATCACCATTGTAATTTGCCCCTCCTTCTCTTCTAGTAAAGTACATTTCCCGAATTTCCATCGTATCAGGTGATGAATTCTTTAATTCATTAAGCATACTTTTTCCGACGGATAGCGCATTTTGCTGAACGCCAGTTATATCCAAAATGGTTTGAAAAAGGTCCATAGACAACCAATTAGATTCTGAAATACGTCCTTTTTCAATCATTTCAGGCCATGAAATACAGGTTGGAACTCTCAAACCACCTCATACATACTCTGTTTGCCATCACGGTAAGGACCATTATTAGCGAGATCAGGCAAATGTCCCCCATTATCACTGGTGAAAATAATCAATGTATTATCATATATCCCTTGATCTTTTAAAGATTGAATAACCGTACCGATCCTATAGTCCAAATGTTCAATAAATGCGACGAGGTTTGCTCTTTTTTCAGATAATTGAGGTTCTCGCATCTTAACTTTTTCCAACCATTCAACAGGAGGTTGAACTGGAAAATGAGGTGCATTATAAGCAAGGTATAGAAAAAATGGTTTCTTATTTTGGGATTGTCTTTTAATATAATCGATGGACCAATCAGAAAATAAATCTGTTGCATGCCCCGCCGGATCAATAACCTTTTCATTTAGTCTCATATAATTGATGTCATGGCGTCTATGCGACCAATAATCATCCATCATATCGCCCAACCATCCATGAAAATAGTCAAACCCTTTTTCATTTGGCAAATTTGGCGAAGTTAATCCCAGATGCCATTTCCCAATGATTGCGGTGTTATATCCAGCATCTTTCAGATAGGTAGGAAGTAATTTTACCTTTGGATCTAAATACCCCCAGTTATCTTCCTCTTTGGTTCTTATAACGCCTGGCACCCCAACATAATCAGGATAAGTACCTGATAAAATAGCGGCTCTGGTGGGTGAACACACCGTACAATTAGCATAAAATTGATTAAATCTGATACCATTAGATGCAATACCATCAATATTGGGCGTCTTTATATCTTTTGTTCCCTGATAAGAAACATCATATAAACCTTGATCATCTGTTAAAATAAAGAGAATATTAGGTAAAGATTTTTCATCAGTTGCCATCTTTTGAAATGGATGAATGGAAGAAAATAAGCCTGCACATAAGCAAACAAGTAAAATATATCTCATATAGGGTAGATTTTTTTCTTAAATATAACATTATTGAAATGAAAATTTAAACGCGTTTAAATGAGAATCATACTTTAAATATATTATTTTAGCTTTGTTTAATGGTATTCATTTTCAGGTAAATTTTTATGAATAAATATGTTTTCGGTGTAGATTTTGGGACTGATTCAGTTCGTTCACTGCTAGTAAATGCACTGAATGGAGAGGAAATAGCCACCTCCGTTATTCATTACCCGCGTTGGAAAAATCAACTTTTTTGTCATCCTGGAATGAACCAGTTTCGCCAACATCCGCTGGATTACCTGGAAGGTTTAACCTACACCATAAAAAATTGTCTTCAAGGACTTAGTGAGGAAATCATTCAAAATATAAAAGGCATTTCAATAGATACAACAGGTTCAACGCCTGTTGCCGTTGATGAATCTGGCACTCCCCTTTCCTTGCTTCCCGAGTTTGCTGATAATCCAAATGCCATGTTTATTTTATGGAAAGATCATACCAGTATTGAGGAAGCAGAGGCTATCAATAATTATAATCGACAGAGTAATACCGATTATTTGCAATATGTTGGTGGGATATATTCCTCTGAATGGTTTTGGGCAAAATTGCTTCATATTTTAAAAACAGATGAAAAAATAAGGTCTAACATAGCCAGCTTTGTAGAACATTGTGACTGGATACCTTTTGTTTTAACAGGTGGAAAAAGCCTTAAAGATCTAAAACGAGGCATTTGTGCAGCGGGTCATAAAGCATTATGGTCGGAATCTTTTGATGGGTATCCTCCAAATGATTATTTTGCTGCTATTGATCCTTTGCTGGATGGCTTTACAGAAAAATTGCATCAAAATATATATTCCACAGATAGTGTTGCGGGAAAAATAACGCCTGAATGGTCCGAAAAATTAGGGCTACCTATGGATGTGACCATTGGCATTGGTGCTTTTGACGCACATGTTGGTGCCGTTGGCGGTCAAATAGAACCTTTTTATCTAAGTAAAGTAATGGGTACATCCACCTGCGATATGATGGTGGTTTCAGCTAAAGACTTGAATAATAAATGCGTTAAAGGAATATGCGGACAGGTAAAAGGATCTATTTTACCTGGTTTATATGGTTTAGAAGCAGGCCAATCGGCCTTTGGTGATGTTTACGCCTGGTTTAAAAACCTGCTGCTTAAGCCGTCGCTGCAAATTATTGAAGAATCTGCGATGCTATCTGAAGATCAAAAAAAAGAATTAAAACAATCACTGGATTCAAATTTATTGGACATACTTTCACAACAAGCTGACGAATTACACCTCGAAATAAAATCAACCTTAGCTGTAGATTGGCTAAATGGTCGAAGAACACCTGATGCAGAACAACGATTAGAGGGTGTTATATCCAATTTGAATTTAGGAACTGAGGCACCACAAGTATTTAGAGCATTAGTAGAAGCTACCTGTTTTGGATCAAAAGCGATAGTGGAAAGATTTATACAGGAAGGAATTCCCATTAAAGGTATCATTGGATTAGGTGGTGTGGCAAAAAAATCGCCTTTTATTATGCAAATGTTAGCAGACGTGCTAAATATGCCAGTTAAAGTGCATAAAAGTGAACAAACTTGTGCCCTTGGCGCTGCCATGTTCGCTGCAACAGCCGCTGGAATCTATTCTCAGGTTGAACATGCAATGCAAACAATGGGTGCTGGATTTGAGAAAATATATTATCCCAATCAGGAAAAAGTAGATTTATACCAGAGAAGGTACCAAAAATACCAATCGCTGGGTAACTATCTTGAAAAAAACCTAATGTAGTCTATGAAACATTATAAATCTTTAAAAAAGGAATGTTATCAAGCTAACATGCAATTACCTGCTTTAGGTCTTGTCCTGTTTACTTTTGGAAATGTAAGCGTGGCAGACCATAAAAACAAAGTTTTTGCCATAAAATCAAGCGGTGTTCCATATAGTGAACTCACCCCACAAAAGATGGTTATTGTCGATTTTGATGGTCGCATTATAGATGGAAAACTCAGACCATCTTCAGATACAAAAACCCACGCTTTCCTTTATAAAAACTGGGGCCAGATAAACAGTATTGTCCATACTCATTCAACGTATGCAACGGCCTGGGCACAAGCCCAACGAGAAATTCCTATTTATGGAACAACCCATGCCGATCATTTAACAGAGGCAGTGCCTTGCGCACCCCCTATGAGCGATAAAATGATACAAGGCGATTATGAAATGGAAACAGGACAACAGATTTTTCAACATTTTCTTGAAAAAAAATTAGATTATCAGGAAATTGAAATGATTCTCGTTGGAAATCATGCGCCATTCACCTGGGGAAAAAATAGCCAAAAAGCCCTTTATAATGCTGCCGTTTTAGAAGAGATTGCCCGAATGGCCTGGTTAACAGAACAGATAAATCCGCAAGCGCCATTGCTTAAAGATGCTTTGATTAAAAAGCATTTTGAAAGGAAGCACAGTCCTGATGCTTATTATGGACAACAATAAATCAATACCCATGGATTCTTTAAAAAAGCTAGAAATTTGGTTCCTAACGGGAAGCCAACATTTATATGGGCAGGAAACACTAAATAAAGTAGCAGAAAATGCACATCACATTGTACATTATCTTAAAAATAACCTACCCATTCAGTTGATTTTCAAACCTGTATTAAAGTCATCGGAAGAAATCTACCAACTCATTCTCGATGCTAATTATACTACTGATTGTATTGGCATTATTACCTGGATGCATACCTTTTCGCCTTCAAAAATGTGGATTAACGGCTTAAAGATTTTACAAAAGCCTTTATGTCACCTCCATACCCAATTCAACAGGGATATCCCATGGAACAATATTGACATGGATTTTATGAATCTAAATCAATCTGCCCATGGTGACCGTGAATTTGGATATATCCTGTCACGAATGAAAATTCCACGAAAAGTAATTGTTGGACATTGGCAGAATGAACGCGTATCCAGTCAATTAAATGATTGGACCAGAGCGATATTAGGTTGGCATGACCTTCAGAATGCCAAATTTGTCCGTTTTGGTGATAATATGAGGCAAGTGGCTGTTACCGAAGGAGATAAAGTGGAGGCTCAGATAACATTTGGTTTTCATGTAAATACCCATGGTATTGGTGATTTGGTTTCAGAAATCGACCAGGTTAAAGCATCGGAGATAGACAATTTATGTGAGATTTATAATCAAGAATATCATTTAACATCCTCATTATTAAAAAACGGCACCCATTATAATTCATTAAGAGAGGCTGCAAAAATAGAGTTAGGATTAGCAAATTTTTTAACAAAGGGACAGTATAAGGGATTTACCACCACTTTTGAGGATTTACATGGATTGACGCAACTACCTGGCATTTCCGTTCAGCGTTTAATGCAAAAAGGATTTGGATTTGGTGCTGAAGGAGATTGGAAAACGGCAGCCTTGTTAAGAGCAATTAAAACCATGAGTATTGGATTATCAGGTGGGAATTCTTTCATGGAAGATTATACCTATCATTTTGAGCCTTCTAATGAAATGGTATTAGGGGCACACATGTTGGAAATTTGTCCCAGTATTGCTCACGAAAAACCCTCCTGTGAAATTCATCCTTTAGGCATTGGTGGAAAATCTGATCCTGTCAGACTAGTTTTCAATGTCAAGGGAGGAAAAGCGCTGAATACCTCTCTGATAGATCTTGGTCATAGATTCCGTCTTTTAGTTAATGAGGTGGAAGCCGTAACTCCCCTGCATACTTTACCTAAACTTCCTGTTGCCAGGGTTTTATGGAAACCTCAACCTGATATGGAAACGGCTTGTGCTGCCTGGTTACTGGCAGGTGGAGCTCACCACACGGTGTATAGTCAAAATATAAGGACCGAAACTTTACAGGATTTTGCAGAAATAGCTGGCATAGAACTCGCTTTAATTCATAAAGAAATGGGGAACCTAAGTCACTTTAAAAAAGAGTTAAGGGAAAATGAAGCTAGTTTTAAGTAAAATATTGATTTTAACCATTCATAAAAATATTCTGCCTTTAAATTCAAATCACGACCATTTTCGTAGATTAATTTATGAAGAATATGGTCAAAATGGAACTAAATTACTTTAAGGCAAGGTTTATAAATTCAATAATATCGTCCTTAAACTGTTTTCCAGATGCAGGATCTATATACATCATGTGACCAGATTCATAATATTTTAAAATAATATTACTTTGAATGCGCTTGTCTAAACCCATGTGTTTAAGGGTATATTCGGCGGCATAAAAAGGGGTTGCCAAATCATAATACCCATTAATGGCTAATACTTTTAAGTATGGATTACGACTCATAACCTCTGCTAAATCAACGGCTGTATTAGGCGTAACGGGATCCCAGTTAACATGATTTTTCTTATGTTTCCAATCCCAGGTAAAACCTGGCGTACTGTATGCCGATGTCTTATAAGTTAACATTTTATTGACCTTTAACTCATTATAATAGTAATCTAAAAAAGCTGAAATATAAGGAGGACTAATGCTACTACTTTGCGGGTCATAGGAGGTTCCCTCACTTAATAAATTCTCATTGATACCTTTATATCTTGCATCCAATCTACCAACGGACATACGCTCGGTTCTAAGTAATTCCTGTGAAAATTGTGGTTCTTTCACACGTAAGTTTGCCCTTCTGACATATTCTATACTTAAACCTGTCAATGCGGCATATTGGGTAGCAATTTTATCAAATTCCTCGTCAGTTAAATCTGATCCCTTCATTAAAGCTGAAGCATATTCACCGGAGGCAAAACTTCTTGCCTTTTCAGCAAATTGAGCAATATCTTTAGGTTTATCAACTATCTTATCATGGTACCAGGCCGACACTGCATAGGCAGGCAAGTGTAAAATATAGGAAAGGTCATCACCCTGTTGAAAAGTAAGTGTTCTAATATCTAAAACAGTGGAAACCAAAATAATACCATTGAGGGCTATACCTAGTTCTTCTTGTAAATAATTAGCGACTCCTGCACTTCGCATGGTACCATAACTTTCACCCAAAATAAATTTTGGCGATGACCATCTGTTGTTTTCATTTATATATTGCTTGATAAAACCACTCACTGATTTTATATCCTCATCCACTCCCCAAAAATCCTTATTATTCGCCTTGCCAACAGCTTTACTTATACCTGTTCCAATAGGATCTATGAAAACAACATCACTTTTTTCAAGAATTGAAAATTGATTGTCCTCCACTTTATAGGGCGCTGGTTTATTATTAAATGGATCATTAACCACTACTCTTTTCGGACCTAATGCACCCATGTGCAACCACATCGAGGAAGAACCTGGCCCTCCATTGTAAGCAAAAGTGATGGGTCTTTTATCTAATTCAGATTCCTCATCTTTGGTATAAGCCGTATATCCAAAAAATGCTATAGGTTCATCTTGCGTATTTCGTAAAATGAGTGCACCCGCTGTAGCTGTATATTGAATGGTTTTACCCCCAATAATTACTTTATGATGTGTGATAGATTTTAACTCCTTTGGTATCGATATAGTGTCTTTGATGCTAATCTGAGCAAATAAAACATTATTCACGCATAAAAGAGATAGACATAAAATGGAAATAGAAATAAATTTTTTCATGTTCTTTAAATTATGATTGGTAATTTTACAAAATTCCTATCTTATTTTTATAAAAATTATTAGTCATTAATATGAAACTCAAAACTCATTTATCTATAATCATTTTTATTTTTAGTTGCCTTGCTTTCGCCAACGCCCAGCAACCCGTATCTCCATTAGTTCATTCGTTTCAGGCTTTCAAAGAAATGAAGGAAAATAGTACTTTCAAGTTAAGTTGGGTTCCTTTAGGTCCAACACTTAATAGTGCCCGAGCCGATGTGGTGCATGTGGACAAGGATAATCCTGGAACGATGTATGTTGGATTTGGATCTGGGGGACTTTGGAAAACCGTTAATAACGGATTAAGCTGGAAATCTATTTTTGAGAATGAGGCCATTTTTAGTATTGGAGATTTTGCCGTAGCACCTTCAAATGCTAACATTATTTATTTAGGAACTGGCGAACATTTAAAGAAACCCAGGAACTTCACCCTTCCTGGGACAGGTATGTATAAATCAGTTGATGCAGGAGAAACATGGCAACAAATTGGCTTAGATGATTCTTGGTCTATTGCCGAAATAGCTATACATCCTCGTAATCCAGATATTGTTTTGGTCTCAGTATTAGGGCATTTATGGACAAAAAATGAGCATAGAGGTCTATTTAGAACTGAAAATGGAGGTAAAACCTGGGATAAAGTGTTATTTGTAGATGAAAAAACAGGTGGAAATGATATTATAATATCTGCATCTGATCCAAATATCATGTATACGACTATGTGGGAAATAAATCCTGGCGTAAGCGGCCAAAACAGTGGTATTTATAAAAGTAAAGATGGAGGTAAAACATGGTCATATTGTAAAACAGGCCTACCAACAGGTCCAAATATAGGTAGAATAGGTATTACCGTTTCTTTTACAAATCCAAATAAAGCTTATGCACTGATTGATAATCTTAATAATCCAAAGGAATTTACTGCAGAGGTATATAAAACAGAGGATGGAGGAAATACCTGGTCAAAAACACATAGTAATCCATTCAAAATTTTTTCTGCATACGGTTGGTATTTTACTAATATTAACATAAATCCTTTAAATGATGAAGAAATATTTTGCCTTGGAATTCGACTTGCTCACAGTATTGATGGTGGGAAAACCTTTACATTTATTGGCGGTCAAGTACAACGGATGACCCCAAGTATTGCTCAGGGGTTACATCTCGATCAATGTGAATTATGGATTAATTCTAATAATCCAAACCACCTTGCTCTTGGAAACGATGGTGGATTTTATGTCAGTTACGATAAAGGTGATTCCTGGATGCATTATAATAACATTCCTGTTGGAGAATTTTACGATATTACCATAGATGAAAGCACTAACACCATTTATGGTGGAACACAAGATAACGCCACCGTATTTGGTCCAGCAAAAGAATTAAATACCCAATTTAATGATCCCTGGAAATATGTTTGGATTGATCCATGGGATGGTGGAGATGGTTGTGTTTCTCAAATTGATCCTTTGGATAAAAATATTATTTATTATAGTCAGCAACATGGAGAAGTAGTCAGATTGGATAAAAGTAAGGATGAGACAACCTCTATTATTCCTAAATTACCTGCTTCAATAAAAGATACACTTCACTTTAATTATGTAACTCCTTATTTTATTTCTTCATTTCAACATCAAACCTTATATCAAGGGGGGAATTATATTTTTAAATCCATCGATAGAGGTGATACATGGAAAGTAATTAGTCCAAATCTATCTAATTCGGCTATTAAGGAGAAGAAATCCTTTGCTTCTGGTGCATTGGTGGAATCACAAATTAAAAAGGGACTTCTTTATGTGGGAACAGATCAAGGGGCATTTTGGATATCTAACAATGATGGAGCTTCCTGGGAAGAACATGATAAAAATTTACCTAATCATTATATCAGAAGTATTTGTCCCTCCAGGTTTAAAGAATCAAGGGTTTATATTTCTATGACAGGCATTAATAACGATGACCTTCATAAATTTCTGTATGTTTCAGAAAATTATGGCTTGACTTGGAAAAACATTTCAAACGGACTACCTGATGAACCTGTAAATGTCATAAAAGAAGATCCTAAGAATGAAAACATCCTATATGCTGGAAGCATTCGTGGTGTATATATTTCCATCGATAGAGGTCAAAATTGGTCCTATTTAGGTATTGAGCTACCCCAAACGGCGGTAGCCGATATAAAAATTAATGAAGTGACCATGGACCTTGTAGTGGCTACTCATGGAAGGGGAATATTTAAACTCAACTTAAAACCAATTCATTCCTTAACAACTAATACATTAGAAAATAAAGAAGATCAGTTATTTAAACCAGGAGCCATTCAAAGACCATGGTTCAATTCAAATGGAGGAGAAGCTGATTATAGAAGTTTTGAAAAAGCTGATTTTTCATTCTGGTTAAAAGAAGCAAAAACAATCAAACTTGCCTTATTTAATAAAATGAACAATGAAATTTGGCAAATCAATTTAAACGGTAAAAAAGGATTCAATCAATTTCGTTGGGATCTTACCCTAGAGAAAAGAAAAAGTGATGCACCATATTTTGTTCACTACGACAAATTTGTAGCATCGGGGGATTACACCCTGCGTGCTTATTTTGGTGAAACGGTTGAAGAACAATCTGTTAAGGTAATTGAAGGTGTTTCACCTTATATTGAAAAGCGTTAAATTAAAAAACTCCCTGGTTATATCAACCCGGGAGTTTTTTAATTATTCATCTTATTTTAAAGAGTGATTCCGACAGGATTCGAACCTGTGACCTACGGATTAGAAGTCAGTTGCTCTATCCAGCTGAGCTACGGAACCAATTAGGCTGCAAAAATACATTATTTTTACAATTTTCAAAATATTTTTTATAATTAATAAAGGAAACTCCATTAATCTCGGGCAACCTGCATTAAAAATCCTTCGTTAAAATATAAAAATTAAACCATGAAAAGTCCTATGTTTTTAATGTTATTAATAGTTGCAGTTATTTATTCATGTACAAAAGTAATTGATGATCCGCAAGTGACACCAACTATCGTATGTTCCACCGTTAGCTATACAACAGACATAACACCCATCATAAACCAAACGTGTGCTATAAAATCGTGTCATGTTTCAGGTACAGGTGAAGTTGATTACACTACTTATGCCGGACTTAAAAATGATGCAATCAATGGTAAATTTAAAAAAGAAGTATTAACAAATAAATCCATGCCTCCTAGAAATTCAAACGGACCTAACAGTTTAACGGCGGCACAATTGGAAAAATTTACTTGTTGGATAAATGCAGGTTCTCCAAATAATTAAAATAAGATATATTAAATTCCTATTTTCGTTTTGTTTATATTTAAAGTAACCCAAACGGAAATAGGAATGAGATATATTTTCCTTATTATTCTAACGTTCATTTTTAATGACCTTCCTGCTCAAAAGCAAAAACAACCAAATATCATATTCATTTTAGCAGATGATTTAGGTTATGGTGATCTTGGCGTATATGGGCAAGAATTAATAGAGACCCCTCATATAGACGCGCTGGCTAAAGGAGGCTTAAAATTTAATCAATTTTATTCTGGTGCCCCAGTTTGTGCACCCGCGAGATACACCTTATTGACAGGAAAGCATACCGGCCATTCTTTTATAAGGGGGAATGATGAATGGGGTTCAAGAGGAGATGTATGGAGTTTTGCCTCTATGCTGGAAAATCCAAGGCTTGAGGGTCAATATCCTATACCAGCTAGTACTTTTACTATACCTGAAATGCTTAAAACTAAGGGATATACCTCTGCTGCTGTCGGGAAATGGGGCTTAGGTGCGCCGGAAACGGAAGGTTTACCAACCAGACAAGGTTTCGATTTTTTCTATGGATACAACTGCCAACGATGGGCACATACTTATTATCCTCCTTTTTTGTGGAAAAACGAAAAAAGAGTTTCCCTTGGTAATCCATTAATGCTGGCAGCACAAAAATGGAAAGTTGGCGTTGATTCATCAAGAGAGGAAAATTATGCTCCTTATGTTGGGCTGGAATATGCTCCTGAATCAATGTTAAAGGAGGCTATTCAATATATAGAGACCAATAAAAATAATCCATTTTTCCTTTATTATCCTTCACCTATACCTCATGCAGGGTTACAGGCACCAAAGCGTTGGATTGATTATTACCAGAAAAAAATGGGGAAAGAGGCACCCTATTCAGGAGACAAGGGATATGTTCCAGCCTACGCTCCTAAAGCCACTTATGCTGCCATGATTTCCTATCTGGACGAACAAGTCGGTACTTTGGTTGCCACCTTAAAAGTATTAGGCATATATGAAAATACTTTAATCATCTTCACCAGCGACAATGGCCCAACCTACGCCGGAGGAGTTGATGCCGCCTTTTTTAATTCAGCAGGACCGTTTCCAGAACATCCAGATCGCATAAAAGGATCTGTTTTTGAGGGAGGTATTCGTGTGCCATTCATCGCTCATTGGCCTGCAAAAATTAAAGCAAGCGGAATTTCAGAACACATTGGGTATTTTCCAGATATTTTTCCAACATTATCTGAACTGGTAGGTACAAAAACCCCAGCCAATATAGACGGCATCTCCATTTTACCAACTTTAACGAATAAGGGCAAACAAAGAGTTCATCCCTGGCTTTATTGGGAATTTCCCGAGTATGGAGGACAACAGGCCATACGTCAGGGAGATTGGAAGATGATTCGACTTAAATTACACAAGGAAGATGGTAAACCAGCTCTTTATAATCTGGCAAATGATCCAAAAGAAGCCATTGATTTAAGCCAACAATTTCCGGAAAAGGTGTCGGAATTGAATAAAATTATTATTTCTCAACACGTAGAATCTGAAAATAAAAAATTCAGGACATCCATGAAAAATATTACGCTTTTATTTCTTTGTTTGGTTTTATTTCAATGTAAAAATGAAAAGAAAGAACCTATTGGGAAGGATACTTTATCGACAGCCTTACCCATGTGCCATCAAGGCATTCCAGGGGAAGAAGCCATTCAAAAAAACTGGATGGAAGAAATAAATAAGATAAAACCTGATGCAAAAATGGCAAAGGAAACAAACGGGATGGTGTTCATTCCCGAAGGAACCTATACCAGAGGCGCTACTGAATATCCTGCTGAAAGGAATCAAACCGAAGGAAGTTTGCCCAGAAAGGATGAGTATCCTCTCAATAATATTAACATACCCTCATTTTATATGGACGCTCATGAGGTCACAAACAGAGAGTTTGAAAAATTTGTCAAGGCCACCGGATGGATTACGATAGCAGAAAGACCCATTGATATCAATGAAATAGCTAAACAAATGCCACCTGGCACTCCCCTTCCCGATCCTGAAACATTAAAACCAGGATCATTAGTTTTTAAAGAAGTCTCTCCAGAGGAAAATCATTTTTCAGAATGGTGGACATTTACGGCAGGAGCCAACTGGAAACATCCACAAGGGCCTGGTAGCATTTACAAAGCAGATCATCCTGTAGTTCATGTGAGTTGGTATGATGCCATGGCTTATTGTAAATGGTCGGGAAAAAGGTTACCTACTGAGTCTGAATGGGAATATGCAGGAAGAGGAGGAAGTGAGTCAGTACTATACGCCTGGGGAAATAGTGCACCAGGTCAGGAGAAAACCCAGGGGAATTATTGGCAGGGGGTCTTCCCAAATAAAAACACGGGGGAAGATGGTTACCTGAAAACAAGTCCTGT
>JAJTER010000065.1 GCA_021299835.1 Saprospiraceae bacterium
TTGGGTTTTTCACAAATTCGACGGGCAATTCATTACTTAATCCGTGATAAATATCAATCAGTTGTATTTTACAATCTTCAGGTACACCAAAAATCCTCCAAAAAAAATGTCGGTACCAGGGTGGATTTATAATATTAAAAGGATGCTTTTCAGGTAATAAGGGAGAATTTTCATTTGAAATAGGAGCAAAGAGGAATAATTTGAATAACCCAGTCTGATATTTATTTAAATTTATTATTAGCGTTCTGCTATAATTTCCCAGTCCTGTCGAGTTTTGAAAGAATCTTTTCGCATCGAATGCAACATTTATCATACGGGTAATGATAGGACCATCCACCTAACCAATTAAACGGCAAAACTCTCCCCGCAACCACAGGTACGAGCAGCATTCGGATTGTTAAAATAGAAACCCTTCCCATCGAGACCGCCTGAAAACTCTAAAGTAGTATTACATAGATAGAGAAAGCTTTTTAAATCAGTCACAATTTTAACATCGTTATCTTCAAAAATTTGGTCATTGGGTTTACCTTCATTATCAAAATCCATCTGATAACTAAGACCTGAGCAACCACCACTAGTGACAGACACTCTAACGAAATAATCGTCTGACATATTTTTATCAGCACGAATTTCGACAATTTTAGATTTTGCAGATTCCCCGACGTATAACATAGCAAAGAAATTAAGAGGCTATTTTAACATACTGTAAAAATAGCCTCTTTTTATAAATTAATGAGCGGTAGCCATTGTGGTAACGGCTATTCCATTTTTAGACTGATAATCAGCGATCGCCCCTTTTATGGCATCTTCTGCCAAAACAGAACAATGTATTTTAACTGGCGGCAGAGCTAATTCTTCTACAATATCCATATTATCTATGGTTAGCGCTTGCTCTATGGTTTTACCTTTAAGCCATTCTGTTGCTAAGGATGAAGAAGCTATAGCAGAACCACAACCAAAAGTTTTGAATTTTGCATCAATAATTGTCTGGGTTGAAGGATCGACTTCGATTTGAAGACGCATAACATCACCGCACTCAGGGGCACCGACTAAACCAGTGCCTACGGTAGATTTGCTTTTATCGAGCGTTCCAACATTTTTAGGATGTTGGAAATGTTCCAATACTTTTTCTGAATATGCCATAATATGATAATTTTAAACGGATGATATAAAATATTAGTGTTCAGACCATTGCACATTGCTAAGATCTACTCCTTCTTTGTACATTTCCCAAATAGGACTTAAATCTCTCATGTGATTTACGCCAGCTACCAATTTTTCCACGGCAAAATCTACCTCTTCGTCGGTAGTAAATCTGCCCAGACTAAAACGAATGGAGGAATGAGCTAAATCGTCACCTAAACCTAATGCGACAAGAACATAAGAAGGTTCAAGAGAGGCTGAAGTGCAAGCTGAACCAGAAGAAACAGCTATATTTTGGTTGAAGGTCATCATAAGACCCTCCCCTTCCACGTGTTTAAAGCTAATATTGGTAACGTGAGGCATTCTATGATCTACGTTACCATTAATATAGCACTCCTCTAATCTTGAAGTAAGTTCGTGCTCTAATCTATCTCTTAGTTTACTTAATCTTTCTGCATCGGCATGCATTTCTAATCTTGCTATTTCAGCTGCTTTACCGAAGCCCACGATACCGGGAACATTGAGGGTGCCGGAGCGCATACCTCTTTCATGACCACCACCGTCCATTTGAGCAGTTACTTTTACCCGAGGAGATTTTCTGCTTACGTAAAGCGCACCTACTCCTTTAGGACCATACATTTTGTGGCTGGTCCATGCCATAAGATGAACACCAATTTCTTTTGGATATGTTGGTATTTTTCCTACTGCCTGCGTGGCATCACTCATAAAGAGGACCCCATGCTTTTCACAAATATCACCAATCTCTTTCATGGGTTGGATAACACCTGTTTCATTATTAGCCCACATTACAGACACTAAAATGGTAGTTGATTTAATAGCTGCTTCCAACTCTGCTAAGTCAATAAGACCATCTTCTGACACTTTCAGGTAGGTTATTTCAGCACCAGCCTCTGTCAACTTATCACATGTGTCCAATACTGCTTTATGCTCGGTGGTCACGGTAATGATGTGATTTCCTTTTGACCTATACATCTCAAAAACGCCCTTGATAGCCAGATTATCTGATTCGGTAGCTCCCGAGGTGAAAATTATTTCTTTAGGATCGACCTTAAGCAAAGCCGCAATTTGTTCTCTTGCGTAATCTACCCCTTCCTCTGCTTCCCAACCGAAAGGATGATTTCTACTGGCTGAATTTCCAGGTTTCTGATAAAAATAAGGCACCATGGTATCCACAACTCTTGGATCACACGGTGTTGTTGAATTATTGTCTAAGTAAACACGCATAGGTTCCTTTATCATTATTATAATTTATTTAGATTTAATCTAAAAGCAAATACTAACAGCAAATATAACCAATCATGTAAAATAAAAGTTTTATAATAGGATAAAAATCATTGAATTTTCACAAAAAAAAATACCTACATTGAGGACACAAGTATTTTATAAACATAAAAGTATGCATCAATCGTCTCATTTTTTTGATAAATTTCCGAAAGCTAGTGTATCAGATTGGGTTAAGGTAGCAGAAAAAGAACTCAATGGAAAACCATTAGAAATTTTAAACTACCAATACAACGATGAAATCATAATGCCTCCTGTGGTTTTTTCTGGCAAAGAGGATAAAAAAATGAAACCTATTGTTTGGAGAAAAAATCATGTATGTCAATGGGGTATTAGTTTCCGACACACGGAAATAATTAAAGAAGAAAATATTGAGTTCTTTATTTCTATAGGCATAAATAATTTCAAACTCAATGTGACAGAGGAGACTAAAATCAGGGCTGATGAATTAAAAAGATTATTCCCATCATGTCAATGGCTCGATGATTATCAGAGAGAAAGGGAACCTGCAGACTTTTTTATTCAACAAATAATAGAGAACTTTCAGCAGGCTATTAGTTTAATTCAACGTTTGAAAATAAATGATGGACACATTAATGAGTTCCTTGGAAGTGTTTATTTTTCAAGAGAAATTCAAAGTAATTATTTGTATGAAATTTCTTTAGGTCGGGCTCAGAGAATTGTTTGGAGGAACATACTTCAAGCTTTTGAAATAGATAATCCTGCTCCTCCCTTGTTTATTTCCACCTTACCTGTTATAAAAAACAGGTTACAAGACCACTTTCTTATTGAAGCAACAGCAAAAACGCTATCTGCCGTATTAGGTGGTGCCGATCTTATTTATCTTGAATTTGATGAAATAACTGAGGAAATGAGAATAGAGAACATAGCCCACATCTACCATATTTTCACCTTAGAATCTGGTATCGGCGAAGTAACAGATCCTATAGCAGGAAGTTTTTACGTAGATGAATTGACCACAAAAATAGCTAAACAAATTTGGGGGCAATTAAAATCCTGATTCATTCATATTTTTAGTCATCAGACGAACTATTTTGAATTTTTCAAAGAATATCTTTGCAAAAGAGCGAAGAATAGTATAAATGGGAATGGCAAGAACCATTCCAGTAATACCAGCTAAATTGGCGCCAATAAGAATAACAACGAATATTTCAAGTGGATGAGCCAACACAGATTTTGAAAAAATAAAAGGCTGCAAAATATAATTATCTAACATCTGCATAGAGCCAAAAATAAGTACCACCGTAACCAATTGGGGCCAAACTTCGGTATAAAATGAAAGATCTAAATTAGAAGAAAGAGTTATAAGTACAGCAAACGCTGCACCAAAAATAGGGCCTAAATAAGGAATGAGATTCATAAGGGCAGCAAAAAATGCAATGATTAATGCATTTTTAATACCAAAAATAGAAAGCATTACCAGCATATAAATGGTAATAAGGAGCATTTGTAGAAGCAGTCCATTAAAATACCTTGATAAGATTCTAATAGATTCTTGTATGGCATTTTGAGTTTGATCTACATAATTGTCAGGAATTAAAGTAAGTAAAAAGCTTAGAAACATACCTTGTTCTTGAATAAAAAAGAAGGCAATAAACAAAATAGATGCTATAGCTACCACAAAGCTACTTGCTGTAGAAAAGAATTCGGTTAGAATATCTGTTACCAGAGCAGGTTCAAACCAACCTTTAGTGAGGGAACTTACCAATTCCTCTAAATTAATCAATTCAACAGGAAGGCCGTGCGACTTTAGCCATTGAAGTATATTCTGAAAAGGTTCGTCGAGCGCCACTGCGATAGATTTGTAATCTACCTCTGACAAATTCATAGCCTGAGTAAAAAAAACTGGAATAAACAAAGCCAGAATACCTGCAATTAAAAAAAAGAAAGCACCAAGAGTCAAAGCAGCCGCTACTGAATTGGGTATTACAAACTTACCAATACTAATTTTTTTCAAAAATCTCATTATGGGTGATCCCATTAAAGAAATGACCCAAGCAATGATAACGTAGCTGATAATTTCAGAAAAACGATAAATTATGGCACCCAGAATGAGTGTTATCAATGCTATGATAAAATACCTTGAAAGTGCATTAATCTGCATAATTATTTATTTGAATTCAGTTTTAATAAAAGACAAATTTCTGGAAAGACCGTTAAACCCAGTTCTTTTAACAGCAGAATTTTCAAAAAGGTCTGTGAATTTTTCTTCTGTCAGAGCATGCCAATCTTCTGTAGTAAAATTCATAAGTTCTTCATTGGGTAAAAATTCTTTTTCATCATGAGGGATAGAAAATTTATTCCAGGGACAAACATCCTGGCAAATATCACAGCCAAAAACCCAGTTTTCCATTTTATCTTTAAATTCTTCAGCTATTTGAGATCTTAGTTCAATGGTCAGGTAGGAAATGCACTTTTTAGCATCTAACAAATAGCCATTTTGGTCAATGGCATCGGTTGGACAGGCGTCAATACAACGGCGACAAGAACCGCAATAATCTCTCATTGGACTATCATAAGGTAGTTCTGCATCAATAATAATTTCAGCTAAAAAGAAAAACGAACCTGCCTGAGGATGAATCAGCAGGGTGTTTTTTCCTTTCCAACCTAATCCGGCTAACTCGGCCCAATCTCTTTCCATGATAGGCGCAGAATCGGTAAAATATCTACCCTGGCTATTGGGACAAATATCTTTGATGGTACTAAAAAGACTTTTTAATTTTTTTCTTAATACTTTATGATAATCTTTTCCGAAGGCGTATTTAGCAATTTTTGGTGCATTTTTATCTTTCTGTATATTTTTTGTAGCATAATTAAAAGAGAGAACAATGACTGTTTTAGCGTCAGGAACTAATTGACATGGATCTATTCTAAGATTGAAATGATTTTCCATGTACTTCATTTCACCATGATAACCCATTTCAAGCCATTGAGTTAACCTTTCAGCAGACTGATTTAGGGAACTTGCTCTGGCAAAACCTATCCGAGAGAAGCCTAATGATTTTGCAGCTTCAATGATTAAATTTTTCTGTTTAAAATGAATTTCACTCACCATTTAGCAAATTAATGAAATTTAATTTCCTTAATTTGCTGTTCTCCAAGGGCCTCATTTAGAATATTTAATAACTTTAATTTACCCAGAGAAAGCTCATGCCTGAGAGAAGGAACATCAATATAGAGAAAAAGTACATTATTTTTCATGTAAATTCTGGTGGTGTGATTTGAGATATAATCACCCATGGTTTGCCTGTAAACAGCTTGCACTCTGGTGGCACTTACTCCATTTTCGTTTCTATACTGACTAAACAAAGAAGTTAAAACCACCTTCAAAGACCGTTCAGGTTTAAAAGCCATTATTTACCAAATTTAGAATCAAAAACAGTATTTATACCTTCTTTATTGATGGTATATTTGAAATTATCATGCACAGCCCAGGCACCATATTCCCCTTTAACATTCATGGCGACAATACCCACTTGTTTGCTGGTATCGCTAGCAAGACCAGGGATTTTTTCATATAATCTATTTACTGATAATTTAGCTGCCTCCTGAGGAGATTTCCCTTGTCTCATAAACTCAACACAGAGGAAGGTACATAAATTTTTAAGTACTAATTCGCCCAGACCGGTACAAGCGGCTGCACCTACGGTGCCATCCACATAAAGTCCTGCACCTAACACCGGAGAATCACCTATTCTGCCATTCATTTTAAAAGCCCAGCCACTGGTGGAACAAGCGCCACATAATCTTCCTTTAGCATCGACGGCTAAAATTCCAATAGTATCATGATTACCTGGATGATAATTATTATCAGTCAACCATTTTTCCCAGGTAACTTTGGCATGATCTGACATAAGATTTTCCGTTTTAAATCCCTCGGCTAAAGCAAATTTAAGGGCACCTTCACCTGCGAGCATAACATGAGGTGTTTTTTCCATAACCTTTCTTGCCACACTAATAGGGTGCATGATACCTTCCAGGAATACGACACTTCCAGCGTTACCTTTTTCATCCATTATACACGCATCGAGAGTTACCTTACCATCACGATCCGGGTATCCTCCATAACCAACACTTGTATCAAGCACGTCAGCTTCAGGAACTCTTGCCCCTGCCTCCACTGCATCTAATGAATAATTAGTTTCGGACAATTTCAACCAAGCGGCCGTTGTAGCTTTTTCATTTGGCCAGGTTGCAATAACAGATGCAATATCATTAACCTTTGCATCATCTGAAGAACTTTGTTTACCACCAGCATTTTTAGAAAACAAATAAGTTCCTACGGCAGTCAATGCACTGCTTGCAATAAATTTTCTGCGATTTAGCATAGTTAATGATTTATTTAAATAATAATATGTGAAATTAGAAAAAGAAAAGAAATTATAACATTAAAAATCTTCAAATATTCATCTTACCAGCATAAAACTTCCTTGCTTTACAAATTCGCCCCCATTTTTTAAGACTAAGATTATTGAATAAAGATAAGTATCATTACTCAGTTTAACATCTGATTTAGTTCCATTCCAGCCTAAGTATTCATCATTTGGCTGAAAGTCTTCCCTTTTGAAAACCATTTCTCCATATCTATTGTAGATTTCAAACGACTTGACCTTTTTTATTTGTTCTGCATCAGCAAAGACTGTAATCAGATCATTTATCCCGTCACCATTTGGCGAGAAAACATTAGGAATAAACACAGAAAAAGTATTATCTACGGTAATTTGAGAAGTAACAGATTCTGTGCATCCAAAGACATTGGTTATCTGAACCCTTAAAAGACCACCTTTATCAGCTAAAATTTCAGGATTTAAGCATTGGTAGCAACTCAAATTAAATTCAGGGCTCCAGGATAAGGATTTTATTAACGAAGCTGGAATATTAATCTGAGGTTGCAAGACAGATTTATCGCCAAAAGATAGTTTAATAGCTGGCGGCAATTGAATCATTTTAGAATAAAGCGCAGGCATTATAAAATCTTGCACCAGCGTACAATTTCTGTTATCACGAATGGTGAGAGAATATGAATTACCTGGAATTAAATCATTAAAAATGGATTCGTCCTTGAAAGAAGAACCCATATTCACAGAATATAAATAAGGTGGAATTCCTCCACCATTTCCAATTTGCAAGTTATTTGAGGTAAACTGTGAGCAATCAAAAACAAGTGGAGACAGCGGCGCTGGTTCCTTTATTTCAGCTCCTGCGGAAGTTTTACAATTATTTACATCGATAATTGTAACAGTATATATCCCTTTTCCCAAGCCTGAAGGATTTGGTAAATCAGGTAAACCACCGGACCAATTGAATTGGTAGGGTGGCGTACCCCCGCTAACCGCTACCTGAATTTTTCCATCTTTACCTTTTGCACAACTTACAGAACTAGACGTTGTTATTGTTTGCAAATTAAAATGTCTAACTTCTGCTATTCCTTGAAACTCTCCATCACATTCACCGTCTGAGAAAGCTAAGATTTGTATTTTGCCTTTGGCACCTGTTTTAATCAGATAATCATTATCCATTTGATCAGTAACCTGAACAGCGGGTAAACTATCAGCCTTCCAGGTAAATGAAAAAGGAGATTTACCATTAAAGGCAACGGGTATTTCCGCTAATTCACCCGGACAAATATCCATTATACCACTTATTTTAGCTTGAGGGGGAATTTTGCGTGAAATTCTAATGGTATCAGAGAGTTCCCTTTTACAATTATCTAAAACATTTAGCACTAAAAAAGTATCTTTTGGGGGTATGAACTTTATTTGAGAGGTTCTTAAACCATTTCCCCACAAATAGGAGTATGGAGGTACCCCACCTATAGGATTTACATTTATGGTCAGCGTATCACCTAAGCAAAAGGTAACATTTTTTAAACCGTTCCTTAATTTTGAAACATCCTTTATAAATAACCTAGCTGTATCGGCAATACAAGCGCAAGGAAAATCGAGTTGCAAAATGAGCTCTTCCAAACTCTCCTCCTCATTATCCAACAAAGTATTTATGGGCAAATCAACAAAGGATTTATTTTCTGGAATGGTAATCTCTTTGGGCAATCGTTCAAAATCGAGACCTTCTTTTGCTTTACTATCGTTAGGCACCTTTATTTTTACGATGAGAGGTTGTTGAATATTATCTGCATTCAATCTATTCAACCTAAAAAAGCCATTAGTGCAACCCTCCTCAATAATTTGAGCTTCATCTTGAGAAGATCCATTTAATTTAGCCCCTCCACCGATATTAAAACTTTCCGCTTCCAGAAATACTGCGGAATCAAACTTACCATCAGACACATCAGCAATTAAAAGACGAATTCTATAGGTTTGGCATGGAATTAACTTAAGCACAGCGGTTAATGGACGAGTAAATCCATCATATTGAATTCTTTCCTGATTTGGATTAAATACCCAAGTTCTATTGCAACGAGCGGCATCATCGGGATGCATATTATCTGTAAAAAACAGTTGATTCTGATTATAATTTATGGTATTAATAGACACAAAAGCATTTGACCCTGGCACAAGAGCTACATTTTCTCCTTTATTATTAAAGGAACCATTAATTCCTGGTCCACTAACAAAAAAGCCAAAAACATCATTAAATTTTTGACCAACATACTCACAATATTCATCCGAGGCAAAAACATATCTAAAATTTACAAAACTATCTAAAGGAACAAAATCAAATTCAATGCCAACAACATCAAAGACAGGTCCGGTAGCTAATTTTACTAAATCTACATCACTTGATACATCGCCAAAATCGGTAGTTATATCTCTTTTTTGGTTGGGACCTTCAGCATTTTTAACATTTCCAGTAGAAAGAATGATTCCCTTTTCCAATCCAATACTTGGTTTTCCCCCTTCAAAAAAACCAATGCCGGCCCTATTACCGATAGAACGGATTTTAGAAATATTTTTACAAGCTCCATTAACGAAAACATCCTGAACGAGCACCTCTGGAGAATAGGAATTATTTATTTTTATACTCTGACCATACAAGGGCAAAATATTAAAAACCAATGCTAAAAAGAAAATAAATAAATTCCTCATGTAATTTTAAAGAAATATAAATAGTTTTTATGAACCTAAAAACGGTAAAATTATTGATAAATTGTTAAAAATCTGTTTGTAAGGAAAAATGAAATTATATTTGCAAAATAAAGAAATCATATCATGCGCCCACTTCTAATTTTCCTTATCGTTTTTTTACCCTTTTTTGCCATTTCACAAATTAGAATAGGTAATTGTGGAAAATGGAAATACATCAGATTAAATGAGAGAGACACAGTGACGCAAACTTGCCCTGGTGATTTGAAAAACGACTGGAAATATTTCACTTTTGAGCCTGGAATCCCTCCCCTTCATATCGTTGTAACAGATACTTTTGGAAATATAGAACTGGTCAGACCATTTATGTCTGCAAATTTTGAAAATTTTAAGCCAGGATTTTACAGGGTTTATGGGTTATACTACCCATTTACCTATTATTTAAAACCTGGTAAAAATATTTTTAAGGATACCATGGGAAGTTACTGCTATGGTTTTACTGAAAATTTTGTGCTAATAAATAACAATGTCCCCGAACCAGGCGCTGTTTCTCTTTCAAAAGGTAATTTGGCAAATTTAATTTGCCCCAACGGAGAAACAGATCAAACCCTTCAATTTCAAACAAATAGTCCTTCACCATTATACACGTACCTGCTCACCAACTCAGATAATCTTATTTTAGCCATACAGAGTAATGGACTTTTTGATTTCAAAAACTTACCATCTGGCAAATATTATGTTCACGGCCTGGCCTATACAGGTGCACTTCAGGCTAAAATGGGACAATTAATTGATGCTGTTCCCTTGAGTAAAAATTGTTTTACTAAAACCTTAAAATCCGTTGAAATTGAAAAAAAATCTCCTTTGGGAGGTCAAATTTCTATAGAAGATAGTCCATCGTCAAAAAAATATTTTTGCACCCAATTTGGGTCAAGCGACTCTATTACAATAAAACATTCAGGTGATACCTACCTTAATTATTCTTTTTTGGTAATGGACGAGAATAACAATGTTAAAGGGGTGGAAAAAGAATCAAAGATTCAGTTGAATAAATATCCTACTGGATCTTATAAAATAATTGGATTATCTCATCTTTCAGCGCTACCAAATTTGATTAATGAACCTTTAGGAAAAGTTATTTCTCTTTTAAATTGTAAAGATATTTCAGCTAACCAAATTGAATTATACATAGAAAATATTAATATTGTAAATTTCAAATCTGCCAGAGCAAAAGGAGATTCTATATGGTGTGTCAATACTCCAGAAACCTTAAGTTTAACGGCTATTGGAACAGGATCTGACAATGTGCAATTAATATGGGTTGCAACCGATAGAGCTGGTAAAGTATTGGGCTTTAACAAAAATCCTGATTCTATTCCAATGAGTAAGTTAAATGAAACACTGTTTCAGTTTTATGCGCTGGCATACACAGGTAATTTAACTTTGAATATCGGCGATGATTTAAATAAATCAACAGTTTCTACCGGTTGTTATGATTTATCAGAAACATTCTATTCTGTAAGAAAAAAAGAAACCAAAGGAGGTATCGTTAGATTCTCAAACGCCAATCAATTAACGAATATATGCTTAGGTCCAACGTCGAATTATAATGTTCAGGCAGCCAGAGTTAACTCCTTAGGAGAAAAATATATTTATCTTTTAACTAATAGCAGAAGTGAAATTATAAACACATCCATCAGTGGACAATTTTCTTTAAACAACTTAAATACAGGCCAATACTCCATAAGTGGTCTTTCCTACACAGGGTCATTATCCTTTGGAACAGGATCCAGAATGGATACCACTATTTTTAGTAATGAATGTTATAGTTTATCAGAAAACACATTAAATTTTCAAAAAACCATTACTGATGGCGCAACGATTTCATTTGATGATGGTCAAAGTGCGGTAAACACCTGTAAAGGTTTGAAAAATAAAACTTTTGAGTTAAAAAACAATGCATTAATTACCCAGAAATATGCTTATGCTCTCACCAACGAATTAGGAAAAATCATACAAATTGAAAAAGGAAATACCTTGCAACTAAATGATTCTTCCTTGCTTGTTTATTACCTTCGAGGAATTGCGTATTCGGGAGAACTTACCTTAAAATTGGGTGATAACATAAATGGAACTTTTCTGTCAACAGGTTGTCATTCACTATCTAAAAATAGACTTACCATTAGTTTCGACGATATAAATGCCGGAACTATTACCGTTGAAAAAGTAGTGACTTGTATTTCTCCAAATGAAGTTAAAAGTATTCCAATAAATGTAACGGGTGCTGCAGGAAAGTATGCCTGGTTATTATCTGACACCCTTAACCAATTACTCGAGGTACAAACCAGCCTCCTACCTTTTATAAAAAGAGGATTACCAGGTAAGGTAAGAATTTATGGTTTTTCTTATTTAGATCAGCCATCTTACCAAATTGGAAAATCCATTTTTCAACAAAATCATAACATTTCCTGCTTTGAATTAACCCGAGGATATAAAGAAGTGACCTGGTCAGAATCCGATGGAGGAATTATTTCCGTTGTTGGGACTGGTAACAGCCTAACTATATGTCAGTCAGAGCTTTCAAAGCCTCTACAGCTTTCAAATACAAGTAACGCGGACGGCGATAAATATATATATCTTATTGCCGATAAACAACAAAAATTATTGGCTACTTCTCCAAATAATAGTTTTGATTTAAGTGCTTTTAGCGGAGGTATTTACCAAATATACGGCCTTTCTTACTCGGGTCCCCTAAATTTAAAACCCGGCGATGTAATTCCCAAAGATAATAGTGGCAGTTATTGTGAATCCTGGTCAAAAAATGCTATTCCGATAGAAATAACAGCCACTTCCGTCGGTAAAATATCTTTTGTTGGGGAAAAGGATAATGTGCAGATTTGCGCTAAGAAAAATGTGCAATCATTAAGATTAAATCCACTAGTTAGTAATGTAGCTAAAAAAACTTTCTTACTAACTAATGAAAATGGTAAAATATTAGCAATATTCAATAACAACCAACTGCCCAATCTTGACAAGATAAATGATTTGGTTTTGAGGATATATGGATTAGGGTATAATGGAACATTAAACGCGAAAGTTGACTCAAATATATTAGGAAATAATCTAAGTTCGGGATGTTTTCAATTATCAGAAAATTTTCTCTCCATAAATAGGAATAATATCTCAGGAGGATTTGTATCGTTGTCAAACAACCAAAATCAACAACAAATTTGTCCTACGGACAGCGCTGCTAATTTATTGACTTTTAGAAATATAGCCGCACAAGGTCAGAAATTAATTTATCTGATTACCAACGTAAATAATATAATACTAGATACTACATCCAAAAATTCATATCATTTTATACAACAAGGTATTGGAGATTACAGAGTTTATGGACTTTCCTACAACGGAGATTTTTCAGGTAAAATAGGTGTTTCCATAAATGACCCATCTTTATCAGAAGATTGTTTTGGTCTATCCTCAAATTACATATCTGTTGCGAAAAGGAATCCAGTGGCAGGATTCGTTGTTATGGATGATGCTAATACGCTACTTCAAAATTGTCCATCCGATGCAAATTTTCCATCAAGGCAGATTAAAACCATAGGAAATAATTCTGGAAATCAATGTTTTGTAATAATCGATGGAAATCAGATTATCGTTGATATTTTATTCAGTCCTACGATTTACCCTACGGAGTATCCTTCAGGTAAATTTAATATCATATCCATATCATATAATGGTACTTTAAACATTAAAAAAGGAGAAAAGTGGGGTATAAAAGCGCCTTCAACTTCCTGTTATTCCATCTCTGGAAATGATGTTTCATTTTTAAATTTGGAACCTCAGGGAGGTATTATCAAAGTTGTTGAAGGAGATACATCAAACATTTGTATCGGTAATTCTGCACCTTCCCCCATCAAATTTTCTAAGGATAGTGTCAATGAATTAACATATTCCTATTTAATAACCGACCAGTCTAATAGATATTTAGGACATTTTACAAATATTGATTTACTAAGTTTTGAGGATTATTCTACGGGTAATATCAACGTCTGGGGCTTATCACACACGGGAAACATCACTTTACAAAAAGGAGATTCCATTTTAAAAAAGGATATTACAACTGGCTGTTTTCAGCTTTCAAAGAACTCCATTTCATTGAAGCTTAATATATTCAGAGGACATACGGTAAAAACGAACCTCAGCACTGATTCTTTACTTATTTGTACGGGTGACGGTCTTCCAAATTTGGTCAATTTCTCAAGTTCTGATAGCTTATCTGGTTTAAATTATCGATATGTACTTACTACCCTTGCAAACAATATTATACAAGTTATTAATGGTAATTCCATAGACCTTGAAACGATAGGATTAAGAGAAATGCGACTTTATAGTGTAGCATTTAACGGTAATTTCAACAGTCAAACAGGAGTATCCATTTTTAATACTAATCTTTCATCGGGTTGTTTTAAAATATCTGATAATTTTATTAAAATTTTAAGAGACAGGCCTGCGAATCACCGGATTTTATTTTCAAACAATGACACTATACAAAAATTATGTCTAACCAAATCCGGCTCATTTGCCAGATTAAAAAGTACGTTCAATGGCAGAACAGGATACGTTTACATAGTATTGAATAAATTCAACACTATTATAATGCTTAATCCTACACAAAATATTGATATTGATAAACTTGAAGATGGAGACTATCAGGTTTATGGACTTTCTTATACAGGAAATCTGAATTTACGTGTAGGTAATACCTTTAAAACCGATGAAATCTTAGCTACGAGTTGTTTCAGATTGTCGAGTAATTCTGTAAAATTCTATAAGGGCGGCTATGCTGAAGGAGGTCAAATCAGCACTTTTCTATCTTCAAACACCTTATTTACCTGTCCGAAAGATGGTGTAGCTGATTTAATTGATATTACAGTTCCTAATAATCCAATTGGAACAAAGTATCAATTTTTAATTACCGATAGTTTGAATAGATTATTTTATGCACCATTTGAAAATCAGTTAATCAATTTCGATAATACCCCCTCAGGAAATTATCGAATATATGGTATTGCCTATACTGGTTCACTGGGCTTTCAATTGGGCGCCAATATTTTAAATAATACCCTGGTGAATGCCTGCTTTGATTTATCAGATAATTATTTAGATATATATCACAATAAGCCTGAAGCTGGACAAATTTCAAAAAAGGATGGAACGACTTCCAGAACCATTGTTGCTATCAATAACAATCAAAAGGATAGTATTTTATTAAAAGTAACCAATACTAAACCGGTAAATGTTCCCTATAATTTTGTCATGGTAAATGAGAATAACCTCATTATTTCAACGCATAATGCGTCATTTAATCTGGATACACTTAAGGTTGGCAAATACAGAATTTATGGTGTGGCTAGTTCCAGTCCAAACCTGTCTATAAATGTAGGAAAATCATTTTCAGAGATTGGCAAAGCTGAAAATTGTATTTTAATTTCGTCAAATTTTTTAGAAGTGGATATCATTCTTACTGCTGGATCCCCCATTTTAAACAACATACTTATCGTTCCAGAAAAAGCACAACAAATTTCGCTAAGTGCATTTCCTAACCCTGTAAATGATATTTTAACTGTGCAAATAAGGCACAATGAACATAAAAATGAACAGGCAACCTTAAGATTAACTCATATTTCAGGAAAAATACTATTTGAATTGAACACGAATTTAGGGAAGGGAGAGCAACTATTCACTATCCCTATGGAAATGTATCCATCAGGACTGTACATTTTAACTATTGATGCGGGAGAAAACCTTTATACGGGAAAAATTATCAAAACGGAATAAAAATTATGCCTTGGATTTCTTTTTGTAGTCTTTTATAAACAATTTATGGTCAAAAGATTCATAATCTGAGGGGGTATTGGAGGCGACAATAAGGAGCGTGTTTTTAGGTAGACTGTTGATCCCCTCTGAGTACCAATCGGCACCTTCCACATCGAGATTAGTCGTTGGTTCATCTAACAATACAAGTGGAACATCTGAAAAAAGAGCGAGACCAAGTTTAACCCTTTGTTTCATGCCAGAAGAGAAAAATTTCAACGGTTTATTTGCTGATTTTTGAAGTTTCAGGATCTCCATAAAATCACGCACCTTCATTTTGTTCCTAAAAGGTTTAAATTGGGTATGAAATTCAATAGATTCTGCCAGCGTAAACTCCTCGATAAGATCCATATAAGGAGCAGCGAAAGAAATATATTTATATAATTGATCCAAAGGAATCAATGTGTCATTTAAGAACGGAAGTAATTTTCCCTGACTGGGTGTGAGATGACCGGAAAGAATTTTTAAGAGTGTTGATTTACCCGAACCATTTGGACCAATCAATGCATATTTCTGACCTTTATTGAATTGAAAATCAATTTTTTTAAAAATCCAATCCGGGGGAAATTTTTTTCCTATATTATTGAGAACTAGTTTCATGAGTTAGAGACACTTGATCTGATTTAAATCCGGCTATCATAGATTTTGATTGACTAAAAAAAGAGATGATTTCATCTTTGAAGACAGACGGTTGCACTGAATCCTTTACCAAAGAGATACCAACACTAAAACTACTATTCCGGACAAAAATGACATTATAAATACCTTTAATTTCTTCAATTTCAGATAATTGAAAGCCCTTCCTCTCCAGCCCTATATGATTAATGCCAATGTAAGAAAGCGGTTCTCTGGCAACTCTAACAAAAGGCGGAACATTATTTCGAACAAGCCCGGCACCAGCGACGAAGCTGAATCTTCCTATTTTACAAAATTGTTGAACGAGCACATTACCACCTAAAATAGCATGGTCATTAATATGGACATGACCAGCCAATTGAACGCCATTGGATAAAATAACATGATCTCCAATGATGCAATCATGAGCTACGTGAACGTAAGCCATAATAAGGCAATGACTTCCCACGGAGGTAGTACC
>JAJTER010000066.1 GCA_021299835.1 Saprospiraceae bacterium
CCATTTTAGTGCATCCCCCTAAAAGAGTTTATTACGATGATGATGCTCATTGGGGAGAAATTCCCTCGGTTGAATCTGAAATTGCGTTGATCAATGCTTATGGGGCAAAAGTAATCGCTTTAGTATTAAATACTCAGGGTTGTTCGCCTGAGGAAGCAAAAGCTTTTCAAGAAGATTACTATGAAAAACTAAAAATTCCTGTACTTTTACCCATCGAGGAAGGTGTTAACGCTATCTTACCCGCTTTTTTAGCTCTTTAATTTTAAATAAATGTCTTTTTGGTTAATAAAATCTGAACCCTTTGTCTTTAGCTTTTCCAATTTAATGGACGATGGAATATCTATGTGGGATGGTGTAAGAAACTACGGTGCAAGGAACTTTCTCAGAGCTATGGAAATGGAAGATATTCTACTTTTCTACCATAGTAATGAAGGATTGGAAATTGTAGGTATTGCCAAAGTTTTACACACAGCTTATCCCGACCCGACGGCAGAAAAAGGTGATTGGTCTGCTATTGATATCGTTCCAGTTAAAAAATTAAATAGGGCAGTAAGTTTAAAGGAAATTAAACAACATCCTGAATTACAAGATATTGGTTTAATAAAACAAAGTCGTTTGAGTGTTATGCCAGTGACTGAAGCTCAATTTGACATCATTATGCAATTAGCCGAAACTAAACTACACTAATAACTCATACAACATTTTACTTTCATTCATAGATTGGAACTGAAGCCCATTATTATTCATCCTTTGCAATAAAAGGTCATAATCTTCTTTACATTTTACCTGAATGCCAACTAAAGCGGGACCAAGCTCCCTGTTATTTTTTTTGGTATATTCAAAATGGGTAATGTCATCATTAGGACCTAAAACATGGTTTAGAAATTCTCTCAAGGCACCGGCTCGTTGTGGAAATCTAATAATAAAATAGTGTTTTAACCCATTATAAAGAAGCGCTCGTTCTCTAATTTCCTCCGTTCTGGTTATATCGTTATTGCTACCACTTACAATACATACAACGGTTTTCCCTTTAATTTCTTCTTTTATATCATCTAATGCAGCAATAGACAGAGTACCTGCAGGTTCAACTACAAATCCTTCATCATTGTATAATTGAAGTAAGGTATGACAAACTTTTCCTTCATCTACCAGTAGTACCCTGGACATCGTTTTTTTGACGATAGGAAAATTTATCTCTCCTACCTTTTTTACAGCAGCCCCATCCACAAAGTTGTCTATTTGATTAAGCGTTACTATTTTATCTTGCTTTATTGATTCAAACATTGCTGGTGCGCCGGCAGGTTCGACGCCTATTATTAATGTTTTTGGGCTCAACGCACTAAAAACAATACCACAACCCGCTATTAATCCACCACCACCAATTGGTGCTATGAGATAGTCGATGTGATGTGGGTACTGATTTAAAATTTCTAAAGCAACGGTACCTTGACCTTCAATTATTTTGATGTCATTAAAAGGATGAATAAATGCTTTTCCTGTCTCGGTCGAATAAATCATAGCCTCTTGAAAGGCATCGTCAAAAGTATCGCCAACCAGGACTATTTCCACCCAATCTTTTCCAAATTTTTTAACTTTTGTTACTTTTTGTTGTGGTGTAACCGAAGGCATGTATATTTTTCCTTTAACACCAAGTTTTTGGCAAGCAAAAGCAAAGCCTTGGGCATGATTTCCGGCACTGGCGCAAACTACACCTTGATCCAGAATTTCTTTCGAGAGGCTTGACATTTTATTATACGCACCTCTTATCTTGTATGATCTAACAACCTGAAGATCTTCACGTTTTAAAAAAATATTACATTGATATTGTTCAGATAAATTAGCATTTAGCTGCAATGGGGTCAAATCAGCAATTCCTTCTAACCTTTTAGCAGCGTCATATATTCCTTCAAGGGTATTTTGTGATGTTGCAACCATAATAGTTGTTATATAAAAAGAGGTATAGTCGAAAACCGAAAATACCTCTTTTTATTATTATTTGGATGAATTTATTCTTTTACTGCTTCCGGGCGAAGGCTTCTTACTGTTTTACCAGCTTGCCACATTTCGCTATCTCTCAACTCTTTTAATTCAACTTCCAATTTAGCTCTATAATCAGGTAGGCTGTTTGAATCTATAGATAATTGGGCTTCATTTCCTGAAGAAACACTGGCATAAAGGTCTTCAAATACCGGTTTAACGGCATCACGAAATTTTTTCCACCAATCTAAAGCACCTCTTTGAGCGGTGGTACTGCAATTGGCATACATCCAATCCATTCCATTTTCAGCAACTAAGGGCATCAATGATTGAGTTAATTCCTCCACGGTTTCATTGAAAGCTTCTGATGGACTATGTCCATTACTACGCAACACTTCATATTGTGCAGCAAAAATACCTTGAATGCAACCCATTAAAGTACCTCTTTCGCCAGTTAAATCACTGTACACTTCCTTTTGAAAGGTAGTTTCGAAGAGATAACCTGAACCGATACCAATACCTAGTGCTACTACTCTTTCGAAAGCTTTACCTGTTGCGTCCTGAAAAATGGCATAGCTGGAATTTAATCCACGACCTGCTATAAACATTCGTCTTAAAGATGTTCCACTTCCCTTTGGGGCAACCAGAATTACATCTACATCAGCAGGAGGTATAATTCCAGTTCTTTCTTTGTAGGTAATACCAAATCCATGAGAAAAATAAAGAGCTTTTCCAGGAGTTAATTTTGCTTTTAACTGTGGCCATGCCGCAATTTGGGCAGCATCAGATAAAAGATATTGAATAATTGTTCCTCTTTCAGCTGCTTCGTCGATGGAAAACAAGGTTTCTCCTGGAACCCATCCATCAGCAATAGCTTTGTCCCATGTAGGGGATGGGTATCTTTGCCCAACGATTACATTGAAACCATTGTCTCTTAGGTTTAACGCTTGCCCAGGACCCTGAACACCATATCCAATTATCGCAATAACTTCATCTTGAAGGATGTCTTGTGCTTTTTCTAAAGAGAATTCTTCCCGTGTTACCACGTTTTCTAAGGATCCTCCAAAATTTAATTGTGCCATTTTCTTCTACTTTTTTAGTACGCGCAAATATAAACATACTTAAGGTATTTGTTTTTAATTTCTAAGCCTGTTTATATTTCAATTTTAACTTTTTTACAAATTCTAAGAATCATTAAACCTGTTTTACCAAAAGGTTGGACAAGGAGAATCTTTTTTTCCTCCCCGTCTGGATGCTCCACTATCCTTTATCCGATAACCTGCCGACAATTGAACCAAATAAAACCAATCTACTGCCGGCCCTCCTCTGGAATAGGGTGTGGCAGAAGGATTTGGATACAACGTTGGATTGCTTATAAAGGCATTTAATGCTAAATTAGTACCTTTTGGATTAGCCAATAAATCATTAAATACCACTGTCGCGGAGGAAACATCATCAATATAGTCACCAAAAACCCGGTTTCCAATGATTTCCGCCGTTAAGGTTAATCTTTTTTTAATCATAACAGAAAGTCCCGCTCCAACAGGCAGACTAAAGAGGTAAGATTCATAATAATCGGGATACCCTGGAATACCTTGTCCTTCTGTGCCTAATTTCCGGAGGGGTATATTACCGTAAGTTATATCTCTAAAATGTGGATCCGATAATTGTACCATGCCTCCAGCAGCAATAAATGGTGAAATTATTATCTTCTCGTCAGCAAATGAAAAATTCACCAGTCGCCACTCTCCTAATATATAGGCTTGCTTTAAATCATTATTGAAATTTAAAGCACGCGTATTTGGAACCCTTCTATTTAATTCGTCTGCTTTCAAGTGGCTGAATGATAAGCCGATTCTATAACCAATATGTTTATTAAAATTATTTCTAAGAAATAAACCAGCAGTGTAGCCCAAGTCTTTTGTGGAATATTCGCCCAACGTTCCAGATAAATCTCCAACGTAAATAGTGGTTCCTCCTGTTATACCAATTTCTATATCCGTTCCTTGTCCCTTTGAAAGAAAAGGCACCATAAATAAAAGCAGAAAAAAACATCTCATTTTCAGTAGATTTAATTTAAAGGTAAACGCTGATAATCAAATAATTGATATATTTCATCATTCAAATATAGGAGGATAATTTTATTTATTTAATCTAAAAGGTGGCTTAAGTTGTTTAGGTTGCTTTAGGTAAGTAAAAATTAATTATGTCGGCTAATAAAAGCGAGGGCAAAACCAATGAAAAGCCCAAATTTTCTAAAGAAAAATTACATAAAAACGGATATATATTTCGTTATTTAATTCCCTATCGGGTTCAATTTATATTGGGTTTATTGGTATTAAGTGCTGGAAGTATCCTCTTTTTGGTTATTATGAAACTTCCGGGTGAGGTTTTTAATATACTCGATAGGAATCCCACTTATCCAATGAATTTAAATCAATTATTTTTATCCATACTTCTGTTATTAGCCTTTCAAAGCATTCTTTCTTACTTTAGAATTCGATTGTTTGCTATTGTCAGCGAGAAAAGTATGGCGTCGTTGAGAAAAGATTTATTTAAAAATATGGTTTCTCTTCCTATTCCATGGATTGAAGATCAGCGGGTTGGTGAATTAACCAGCAGAATTACCAATGATGTAACACAGATTCAAGGGGCATTAGCCACTACGGTTGCCGAGTTTTTAAGACAAATTATTATTCTTGTAGGAGGTATTATCTTTATTGTTTTTGCTATGCCCCGCCTTGCATTAATTATGTTGGGTACATTTCCTTTAGTGGTTTTTGCCGCTATGTATTTTGGTAAACATATAAGAAAGTTTACTAAGGAAAGGCAGGATGAACTGGCACAAACCAATGTTGTTGTTGAGGAAACCATGCAGAATATTCGTACCGTTAAGGCTTTTACTAATGAATGGTTCGAACTGGGACGATATGCTTCGCATTTAAATAAAGTGGTTGCTATGGCTTTAAAGGCGGCTACAATGAGAGGACTTTTTGCTTCTTTTATCGTATTTGTTATGTTTGGTGCCTTGTTTTTTATCATGTGGCAAGCTGCTTTAATGGTAGAGAATGGCTCGATGGTTAAAGGTGATTTAGTTAATTTTATCATTTTTACTGGTATTATTGGTGGAGCTATAGCCAGCCTTGGAACTTTTTACACAGAATTAATTACTGCGTTAGGTGCAGGAGAAAGAATTGTAGATATTCTTCAAATGCCTGGGGAAAGAAATATAGATTCTCCCAAGCCCATTAGTAAAAGGTTTCAAGGGAAATTGATTTTAATCAAGTGTTTTTTGCTTATCCCAGTCGTCCTGAGAAATTAGTGTTGAAAGGAATAGATATTAGCGTCAGTCCCGGCGAAAGAATTGCTTTGGTTGGCATGAGTGGTGCTGGAAAATCAACTTTAACTCAACTTCTTATGCAGTTTTATAAAGCGGACAAAGGTGAAATTTTTATTGATGACTTTCCAATAAATAAATATGATCTTTCCGATGTACGCGGTAATATGGCCATAGTACCTCAAGATGTTATGTTATTTGGTGGTTCAATTAAAGATAATATCGCCTACGGAAATCCATCAGCTTCAGATTCAGATATTATGGAAGCCGCTAAAAAGGCAAATGCCTGGGAATTCATAGAAGGTTTTCCTTCGAAAATGGATACGATTGTTGGAGAAAGGGGAGTGAAATTGTCCGGAGGCCAAAAACAAAGGGTAGCCATAGCCAGAGCTATTTTAAAAGATCCAGCGATTCTAATTCTGGATGAAGCAACATCATCGCTCGATGCAGAATCAGAAAGACTCGTTCAGGAAGCTTTACAATTATTAATGGTTGGTAGAACCTCTATTATTATAGCTCACCGTCTAGCTACTATAAAGGATGTGAATCAGATTTACGTACTTGAAAACGGAACCATTGCTGAGAAAGGAACGCATCAGGAATTACTTCAAAACGAAAATGGATTATATACCAGTTTGGCAAAACTCCAGTTTGAGTATTAATTTAGCGTTTTCTGACGATCTATTTTCTCTGTCTTTTTCTGACTCTTTAGGGGGATGTAACGATATGGCCTTTCTTTTAAATCTAAAAGTAAAGAGTCTAAATGTTTACTCAAATCCTGAATGTCATTCACTAAGCCATCATCTTTTACTAATTTACCCAAACTGCCATTTCCTGCATTTACATTAGCTATTAAACTATTTAGTCCTGAAAATGTGGTATCCGCAGATTTTAAAGTCAACTGTAGCCCTTCTAAGGTAGTATTTATAGTTTCCATTGATTTTTTAGCATCGCCATCTTTTATTTGCTTTGAAATGTCAGAAACATTGGATAAAAGACTTGTAATCTCTTCATTATTAGTTTCTATATTTTTTAATATGGCGGATAGACTAGCCATACTTTGATTTATGCTTTTTCCTGAAGCCCCCATGATACCATTCATCTGACGAGTTAGCAGTTCTAAATTATCAATCGTTTTTGATAGATTTTCAATGCTTTTCCCCATTTTACTTTCGGAATCACCGGAAGCCATTTGTTTACTTAAGGAATCTACTAAAACCGAAATACCTTCCTGAAATACCTGAATATAGGTCTTTAAATCATCCTTATCGACCATAGAACCTAAAATTCCAAGATTTTTCCCACCAATCACAGATCCACTAGGCAAACAATCACCAGAACATCCTCCCGGAATATTTAAAATAATGGAAGCTCCACCCATGAATGTTTCTGTCAAAATATTGGCCATACTACCTTTCGGTAAAGCCATGTTTTCATCTAAATCAAGCGTTAATCTTATGAGTCCCTTATCCAAATCAGGGGTTACTTCTGAAACAAACCCTACTTGATATCCTAAATATTTTACCGGTGTAGATATGGTAATCCTATTTACATTACTGTAATCAACATAATATAAGTTAGACTTTTTTAATAGATTTTTACCTATTATATATTTGTAGCCCCATATAGATACCAAGAGTGAGGTTATAACTAAAAGGGCAATTCTAATCTCTTTTGACATTCTTTTTGTTTTTTCAGCAAATAATTTGCGCAAATATACAAATATCCTACTTCAAAAATAGTAACATTAGGGGATACCCAATTCTTTTTTAGCCTGATGAAGACTTATTCGCTCACCATTTTTATCTACGATAATAAAAGCATCTTTAAACCCAGCAGTATACATTTTGTCCCTTGCTTTTAATACCTCTTTTATTTGGCTAAATGTGTCTGTCCTGTATTTAAATAGTCCGTTTTCTTTTGTTTGTTCAATTTTAAACGGTGAATTCTTCCATAATGAATCCATTTTTGATATAGGGTTCGGTGTCGCTGCAATTTGAATCCAAAATTGGTATATAGGTTGATTAGAACTAGAGGTTGGTTTATTGGTTACTTCCGCTACCGTCTCGGGAAGTTGTTCTATTTTCTTTTTATATTCTGTAAATCCATTAAAAATACTTTCGGCAATTTTTTGCTTCCCAATATCCGTTTTCAGATAATTTTCTTCTTCGCGATTACTTAAAAATCCTATTTCTAATAATACACTTGGCATAGAAGTTGCCTTCAAAACGACAAAACCAGCTTGTTTTACGCCTCTACTCTTTCTATTAGCATGACTTGCATACTGATTTTCAACAAATTGACCAAATTGAATGCTTTGATCCAAATAGGCATTCTGATACATAGAAAATAATATATGACCTTCAGGTGAATTCGGATCATAATCATAATTATTTTTATAATTCTCCTCAAGTAAGATGGCTGCATTTTCTCTTTTAGCAACGTCTAAATTATATTCAGCTGTGTGTAATCCCATTACATACGTTTCTGTGCCTAGCGTAACAGATGATTTAGGCATAAAATTAGCGTGTATGGAAATAAATAAATCAGCATTTGCATCATTAGCAATTTTTGCCCGTTGAAATAACGGAATAAAAATATCTTTATCTCTGGTCATTATGACCCTTATTTGAGGGTATTTATCAGTTAGTAAGTCTCTAAGTTTTATTCCAACGGACAAAACTAAATCTTTTTCTAAGGTTGATACACCATGGGTTCCCGGGTCGTAGCCACCATGTCCTGGGTCAATGATTACTGTTTTTATACGATATGGGGGTTTGCCTTGTAAGTTAACTTTAGTACCTTCGCCTTTGGACGAAAAATTATGAGCATTGATTTCGTACAAATAACGATGTTGTATCGTTATTAAAGGGGTCATAAAGAAAAATAACAGTAAATAATATCCCGGTGCTCGCATTTTTTCGTTGAAAAAGTAATTCATTAAATTGTTTCGGGGAATTCGGTTTTTGACCGGTTAATTATAATGCAAAGTAAACAAAAATATTACTTTTATCTAACTGCCTTATTAGGAATTTTGTTTTTCCTAATAGGTTCAGCTCCTTTGTTTAGTCAAAAAATAGTCCTGGATTCCATCCCGGAAGAAGATTCCATGTTGGATACTACCGTAATCCAAAGGCAATATGTGCGTTTCTCGAAAGATTCATTGAGCGCCCCTATTGATGCGTCTTGCAAAGATTCAATGATTTTGGATAACAAAAATAAAAAGCTTTTTCTATATGGTGAGGCAGTGGTTAATTATGAAAAAGTGGAATTGAAAGCAGGTTTTATTGAACTTGACTGGGATAATAACATCATATTAGCAAAAGGTACAGGGACCAAAGAAAGTAATCCAGCCTTCAAGGAAGGGGAGCAAGAAATATCAGCTTTTGAACTTCGTTACAATTTTAAAACCCAAAAGGGTAAAGTTTTTCAAAGTACATCTCAACAAAATGATATTGTCATTCATTCAGAGCAAGCGAAATTTATCCGTACTGCCGGAGCAGATTCTACTCAAAATGATGTTCTTTTTAGTATAAATTCCATTTTTACCACTTGTACGGCCGATCATCCTCATTTTGGCATCAGAAGTACCAAACAAAAAATAATTCCCAATAAGTTAATTATTGTAGGGCCTTCCCGATTAGAAATAATGGATATTCCAACCCCTATTTGGCTTCCGTTTGGTTTTTTTCCTATCAATCCGCAGAGTAAATCTTCTACTGGTTTACTTTTCCCAAGAGATTATGAATATTCACCCCAGTGGGGTTACGGTTTAAGAGATATTGGATGGTTTTTCCCCATCAATGACTATCTAAATTTGGCGCTTAGGGGAAATATTTATTTTAGAGGTACCTGGGGGGTAAGTGCATCTTCTGATTACAGAAAACGATATAAATATTCGGGTTCGCTGAATCTTGGCTTTGATTCGAGAAAAACGGAGAATCTGCAAACAGGTATTTTTTCACCCCAAAATTCAGTGCAAATCAGATGGTCTCACAGACAAGAAAGTGGTGCGCATCCTACGAATCGATTTGGAGGTAGTGTGAATATTCAAACCAATGGTTTTCAAAACAGGGTTTTTAACGATGCTGCATCTGTCTTACAGACGCAGTTAAATTCTAATATGTCATTTGATAAAAACTATACAGACAAACCTTACAATTGGTCTGTTTCGTTTAATCACTCCCAGAATCTGTTAAACAAGGAAATAACTATTAATTTTCCTGATTTGAGATTTCAAACACAATCTATTAATCCCTTTAAAAGGAAAATTGCATCAGGGGCTGAAAAATGGTACGAAGCTATCGTTATGAGGTATCGAAATGAAGTTAGAAATAGTTTTGCTGCAACAGATACTACTTTGTTTTCCACAAAAACCCTTAGCGATGCCAAATTTGGGGTAAATCAAGCCGTTGAGGCAAGTACGTCATTTAAAATTTTACGTTTTTTTAATCTTAATCCATCAGCTAATTATAGGGAAGTATGGCAAATGCAACAATTAAGAAAAGATTTTGATCCAACGCCCACCATACGAAGAGATACGATTTATAATGAAGCCAAAACCTCTTATCAAGTCATTTCAGACACCACTCAATACGGTCGTGTTAATACAGATACGATTCCCGGGTTTGCTTCCTATCGCACATTTGACATGGGATTTGGTCTCAATACAAGACTTTTTAGCACATTGCAATTTAAAAGTGGTTTTTTACGAGGTCTGAGACATGAAGTTCGACCAACGATATCTTTTAATTATTCTCCCGACTATATAAAACCTTTTTACGACACCATAAATACGGATACACGTTATGCCGATAGGTATCAGGTATATACTCCGTTTGAACAATCTATTTATGGTTCGCCACCTCAATCGGGTAAGCAAATGGCTATAGGATACTCCTTAAATAATATTTTATTAGCTAAAATTGCACCTAAAAAAGATTCTACCCTTAAAACAGTGAATCTTATTGATAATCTGGTGATTACGGGAAATTATAATTTTGCTGCTGATTCTCTTCGTTGGAGTCCTGTATTTGTTAGCACCACCGCACGCTTTTTTAAAGGAGCAACCACGGCATCTTTTTCCATGATTTATGATCCTTACATGAAAAATGCCAGGAATGAGAGAATTAATACCTTTTGGTGGAAGGAAACGGGAAGACCTTTACGTTTAGATCAGGCTAATTTGCGTGTTTCGTCTAATCTGACGGTAGCAAAAATACGGGCTCTTTTTCAGGGGAAACCGGAGGAGGTAGTCACAGATGTCAGAAATTCAAGACCAGATCAAAATAGCCCTTCACTTATTGGGAATCAAACGAATAGAAGTAATAAACTACCTATTGATAATGCTACGGAAGAAGATTTTTTAAGTTTATTTGAAAATTTTTCAATCTCACATAATATTGATTTTACCTGGAGGGAAGAAAATGGGGCTATTCGATTTTTAGTGGAGACCAATTCTATAAATTGTAGGGGAGATATTAAATTAACGCCTAACTGGGCAATTAGTGTGGGTAATTTTGGTTACGATTTTGTGCGTGAAGGCCTTTCTTATCCTTCCTTTGGATTTATACGCGAATTACATTGTTGGGATATGTCTTTTAACTGGCAGCCACAAAGAGGTACCTATAGCTTTATGCTAAGGGTTAAACCAGGTACACTAGATTTCATAAAAATACCTTATCAGCGAAATAACGGAGATACGCTTAGAGCCTTTTAGTCAATTAATTTATATGGATATGTTTTATGTAAAATACTTGATTTAGAGCCATTTCCAGAGATGTAAAGTAGCATTTTAGCGCGCGTCATAGCAACATATAATAGCGCTTTATCTCTTTTTTCAGTTTCTTTTTTTTCTTCATCTGAATGATAGTGACGAGGTTTCAAAAAAGTGTTAGCATTTAATCCAACTAAAAAGATAATTTTAAATTCAAGACCTTTGAGACTATGGAAGGTGGAGGTACTTAAATGTTCGCGTAAACTTAGCTCATTGTTCTTCTCAATCTTTCTAATTTTATAACCACCATTATGAAAGTGACTATGGAATTCTTGAATATCTCCATTTCTTTTGGCTGCAATGCAAATATCTTCCGGTAAGTATAATCCATCTTCTAACAATTCCTTTATTTTCTTTTCTACGAATTGTATTTCATCGATTAAGTTATTAAAGTGAATGTAACTGGGTTCAGGACCATAACTTAAAGAGGTATAACCTTGTATTTTCTCAATGGAATCACTAAAATCAGAAAAAGTTTCATCACCGAGCGCTTTTACAGCATCCTTTCTGATTTCCTCCGTTGTTCTATAATTTCTTAATAATCTTCTTGATTTTTTTCCTCTGGTTTCAATTTTAAGCGCTAAAAAGTTTATATTTCTGTCATAAACTTTTTGCAGCGGGTCACCAACCATAAATAAATCATTTATACCTGGTTTAACAATACTTCTTAAAAAACGAAGCTCAATATTTGATAAATCTTGTAATTCATCCAGAATAATATGTGCATAAGGTTTTGTTTCTTGTTTTTTGAAATGAGAAATTAAATCATAAAAAAGTTCATCCCCCTCGAGTTTAATAGTTTTCCTTTTCTCCTCTCTGTATTCCAAATGCTTATGCCAAAAAAGCTCTTTCATTTCTTTTGAAATTCTGGTCTCTCTTCCTGTTCTTTGTATCACAAGATAATCGGCTAAGGATTCTATTTGATGGAAAAGGATTACTTTTTGGTATTCATCTTCGGCAAATTCTGGAGTAATCTGGTTTGTATTCAATATTTTTTCCCAAATGTTCAGTTGTCTTGTTCTTTTATTAGCATAACTGTTTTCTTCTTCCTTTTTGAATTCCTCTTCGATTTGATTTTTCAGGTGATTTATTTTTTTTGCCAGATGGTAAGCAATGGAGTGAATGGTCATAATATCATAAATACCTTTATTACTTAAATTTAATTGATTTACTTGTGCGCTTAAATTATTAGCGAGCGCGTTGGTATAGGTGCAAAATAGTAATCTTTTTCCCTCAGGAAGCCCATTCCTTATTAGGTATGAGAATCGGTGTAAAGCGGCCACTGTTTTTCCTGTTCCTGCCCCTCCGGTAATTTTAACAGGTCCGTTAAAATTAGCTTCCACCAATTTTGTTTGTTCTGGGTGAAGAAAAAATTGCCAATTATTTTCACCTAATAGAAATTGAATGAGTAGTGGATCCTCAGTATTTTGGATAAAATTTTGTTTGTTATTGGGTGATTGTAATTGAATTTCTTTATCCTCAGAAATAGATTTCCCTTCCTTTACTTGCTCTAATAACTCTCTTTTGTCAGAACCATTGAAAATGAGACTTATTTTTTCATAAGCCTCATCAGGTAGGTTGTTTTTAACTTCCAAAAGCTTGTCCAGGCTAATTATCCTAATGACTTTTTCTACTTCTGATGGTGGCACTCCTAAATTTAAAAGGTCATCAATATTTAAATCATAAGGATGATGAAAAGGGATTGATTTAGCTGTGGAGGGCTCAATGTCAGGTTCATTAATCTCAATGGGCTCATAAAGTTGCATGCTATGAATGATGTCATTCCAAATCAATTTTTTATTCTTTGCCCAGGCATGTGCATCATCATGTTTGTCAACCCATAGCATAAAATAATTATTGCCAGTTGGAGGAAATCCCACGATGGCTCTATAATCATCATCTATTCTAACGGTTCTTAAATTTCTATCTTTAAATGATATTATTTTTTCAAAATCTATGGCATGACTTTTAGGATTTTCCTTGAACTTTGGAAAAAATGCGGTAACCTTCTTTCTGATATCAAGAGGTAGTCTTTCTGTTGCTTTATGAAAATCTTTTCCTACATAAATGATTGGATTCATTTTTTTGCTTTAAATTAATACGTTTTTATTTGATTAGTGTAAACAATTAGGGGAAATATTAGGGGAATTAGGGGAACACTTATTATGTCGTTTTATTTTCTACCTTTGTATTGGAAATTGCCCTGTCGCGGCTCTTAATTGAGATGAGGAAAGTCCGGACAACGCAGTGCGCCACACCATCTAACGGATGGGCATGTTTTAACATGACAGATAGGGTCGCAGAAAATTACCGCCGGCTTGCCGGTAAGGGTGAAAACGGGAGGTAAGAGCTTCCGCATCGGTTGGGTAACCAGTCAGTGGGATAAACCTTGTGGGTTGAAATGCCATGTATATCCTGGGTTCCTTCGGGAGGTGGAGTTGCACGCTCTACTGGAAACGGTCAGGAGGGGTAGGCAGATAGAGCTTTGGTGTGAACCTGAGCCTAGATAAATGACAGGGAACCTTTCGGGGTTACAGAATCCGGCTTATAGATTTCCATTTTTTCCGGTATTGTTTTTATCCAAAACAATACCGGATTTTTTTGTTCATTTAGACGTTTACTACCTTTAATTATTTAACAAAAACAAAGCTTTCTCAGGGGAAAGGCTTATTTTTAGTCATTTTAATGTTAAGACCTTTCCAATGGATTATATTTGGCTGATTTTATCTCTCATTTGCATCATTACAGGTGTTTTAGGTAGTTTACTTCCTGTTCTTCCCGGATTACCTATCAGTTGGGTTGGTTTAGTCTTACTTATGCTTACCAAGCCGATTGAAACTGATGTAATGCTTCTTTCAGTGACAGGTGTAATTGCTATCGGCGTAGGTATATTAGATTATTGGATTCCCGCAAAGGGTACCAAGGCCTTTGGTGGTTCAAAATATGGTGTGTGGGGCACCAATATTGGACTGGTCGTTGGTTTGATAGTACCCGTTCCATTCGGTTTTATTTGGGGTCCCTTTTTAGGTGCTTTTATTGGTGAATGGTGGTTTGCTTCCCGAAAAGGTAATGAAGCGATGTGGGCAGCAACAGGTTCGTTTGTTGGTTTTCTTACTTCAACTTTTTTAAAACTCGTGGTATCTATGGTGTTTTTAGGCATCTTTGTTACCCTCGTTTGGAATCATTTTTCCCTATTTTTTTAGTTCATCGACCTTAATAATGCCTTTTATTAGGGTTTGATCCCCAATGAATGTGGAGAAGCTATTTACTACTTCTTTAAAATCTAAAGTATGTGTAATAAGTAATGCAGGGTCTATTTCTTTCCTATCGATCTTGTCCATAACTTGATCGAAATCATGTTTTGTGGCATTTCTACTGCTCATTAAGGTGGCTTCCCTTTTATGAAATTCCGGATGATTTATATGCAGATCTTCCCGTTGTAACCCTATTAGAATCCATTTTCCGCCGTGACCTAAAAACGTTAATTGTTGCTGTATTGACTTTTTGTTTCCTGTAGCATCGATGACAATATCTGCAAAATGACCATTTGTTAACTCTTTTATTTCTTCAAACAGGGTTTCATCATTGCCATTAAATGAATGTTCAATGCCCAAAGTAGATTTACAATAGGTTATTCTGTTTTGATTAATATCAATGAGGATAATTTTATCGGTTTTTGATTTTGCAAATAATATCGCACCCATGCCAATCGGTCCGGCGCCAAATATAATAACCCAGTCATTTTTCAAAATATCAGCTCTCATAATCCCATGATATGAAATAGAAAGGGGTTCAATCATAGATAAATGTTCAAGGTCTGTTTCCTCTCGACCTACCATAATATTATCCACTGGAACAGATATATATTCTCCAAATCCTCCATCCACATGAACCCCCATAACTTTTAACTGGGCACAACAATTTGTTTTTCCTCTGACACAACTGTTGCATTTTCCGCAGGATAAATAGGGTAGCACACTCACAGGTTTCCCTAATAATGAATTATTGTCGATTTTTGCATCCACAATGATACCAGATAGCTCATGCCCTAATACGCGTGGATAGGAAAAATAGGGTTGATTACCATGAAAAGCATGAATGTCAGTTCCACAAATGCCAATGTTTTTTATTTGAACTAATAATTCTCCTTTTTTTAAAATGGGTATTTCAACGTTTCTTTCTTCAAATTCATAAGGCTTTATTAGGGTGATTTGCTTCATTTTTTAAGACGTTTTAATGTAAGATGATAAACGGTTTACTTCCTAGATTTCCATTTTTTGAAGTAATGCTAATTATATAGTTTCCATTGGTTATATCGTGGATAGATATGTTTATTTTATTTTCTATTTGTCCAGATTTCTTTTCAATGCCATGCAAATCAAATATTTGATAATGAAAAGTATGTTCTACACTGGAAATATTAACACTTAATTCATTTAAAGCTGGATTTGGATAAAGGTCAAAATCCAAGAGATTAGATATTTGTGATGTAAAAGATGGGGAACTTGGTTTAAGTCTTATTTCATCAAACAACAAAATTCCGGCTGATAAATCACTGGACTCAGCTACAAATTCAATTCGATCAACCGATTTCCAATCGAATTTTCCTTCAGGATTATGCCATTTATTTTCATCCCAAGCACCTTGCTCCTTAAATTTAGATAGTGGAATTTCAATTATTTGCCAGGAATCGTCCCATTTAACCATTTTTTCGTCAAGTCTAAATGTGATTCTCCAAGGTCGGTCACTTGCACCCGTTTTTGAATCTAAAAAGCGAACATCTATACTTTTCCCTATGATATTTCCTTTTACATAAAAAGAAAGGACAAAATTTTGCTGAACCATTTTACTTAGATCAGCTTCAGGGCGAAATTCCCAACCAATAATGTCGTATTGCTTTGGATTTTTCCAAGATAAGGCATATTTGCCCTCAAATGGTTTATCCTGGGAATAATAATTGATTTTTCCTACGCCATAACTACTCTCCCGAAGGGTAGTTGAAAGTCTTTCTTTATATAACCATTGCTCATTTTCCAATGGATTTTTCTCATAATTAGCTTGTTGTGGTACATTTAAACCCAGTGCTTTTACCAACGGAATATTCAAATCAAAGTCAAATAAACCGTTACTTCCATCATTAAATAGTCCAAATCCACCGTGATAATCCCACATTGTCCAGGGAATCTTCTGAGATTCGAGTTTTTTCCTGATATATTCATACCAAAAGGTTCTGTCTATTTCAGTAGATGCGGCGGCAAAAACGCCAAATTCTCCACAATAAATGGGTACATTTCTATCTTTGGCAAATTTAACGGCTATGGAAAGTTGTTCCTTTACGTAATCAATATGCCCAATTCTTCCATAGTCATTAAATGCACTCTC
>JAJTER010000067.1 GCA_021299835.1 Saprospiraceae bacterium
CTTTTTTCGTCATCTGAAATATACAATTTACCGTTGTGCCATTGTCCTAAAATAGCTTTCCTTTCTTTATTCATTTTACACTTTTTTGTGTAAACCTATTTTAGAACAAGTCATAGCCTTTTTGGCGCCAGCGGCATAATCGATCAATAAAACATTTTTTGCCGCCAGGGGCCTAATTTATTAATTTGACATTTTTTGCCAAAGGCAAGCAAATCTCCCCTCAAATCAATATACCAGCATCGGCAAAACTCAGATAGCCGGCATCGGTATAAATGATGTGATCAATAACTTTAACATCAAGGTCGTTTCCACAAGACATGAGTCTTTTTGTTAGATTCAAATCTGAGTCACTGGCAGTTAAATTTCCCGATGGATGATTATGGCCCAAAATGATATAAGAGGCAAAATTTTCAAGGGCATGTCTGAAAATAATTTTTGGATCAACCATAGTACCCGAAACACCTCCAATACTAATTCTCTCTCTACCAATGACCTTATTGCCTCTATTAAGTAAGATAATCCAAAATTCTTCCACCTGAAGATCGACCAGCACAGGTTTAAATATTTCATAAGCATCAACGCTCGATTTAATTTGCGTCCTTACGGTAATCTTTAATTCCGATCGTCGCTGTCCCAATTCTAATGCAGCGGAAATTAAACTGGCTTTAGCGGGACCAACCCCTTTGAACCGGCAGAGGTCTTTAATCGACGCTTTACTTAAAGAAGATAAATCATCATTGAAACCCTTCAATAATCGATGCGCCAATTGAACTGCATTTTCCTCAAACGAACCAGAACCTATTAAAATGGCTAATAACTCTGCATTTGACATTTCTTTTTTACCCCTCATTTTTAATTTTTCCCTTGGTCTTTCAGCTTCCGGAAGCGTTCTCATTGTTGTATGAACCTGTGGATATGCTGAATCTGTTAAATCTGTTGCCATATAATGCTTACTTTTGTGTTAATGAGATTTGAATTGAGTGCAATGTCTATAATAACCAACCATTTCAAAAGGACAGAAAGCGGCTTTTTTCTCTACAAAAAAGGGTTGATTTTCGTTAATTAATCATTCAAAACACTGATTTTAAACAGGATAAATTAATTATTTTGGCAGAAGGACAAACGTTTAAAAAAGAAGAACGATTAAAAAGCAGAAAAGTGATTGGTCAACTGTTTCGCTCGAAACAGAGTTTGGGTCACTATCCATTTCGTCTTTTATGGGCCAATATTCCCTCTACTCATTCATTAGAAAATCCCGTTTTATTTACGCAAAGTGTCCCAAAAAAGAAATTCAAGCATGCGGTAGATAGAAATCTTATCAGACGGAGAATCAGAGAAGCATACCGTTTAAATAAAGCAACATTTTACGCTAATTTTTCCGGGGAAAATGACGAACAAATAGCCATCATGGTTATCTATATTGCCACTGAAACCTTGCCTTTTTCCAGCATTGCGAATGCAATGGAAAAAATGCTTCATCGATTTCATAAAATTAGAAATAAACCAATAAAAGAAGTTTAACATGAGAAGCAAACTATTGATTGTAACCTTTTTACATCTCACTTTTGTTTTATCAGCACAAAGGAACCTTCAATTCTTACAATTAGAAAAAGTAGGAAGCATGAAGGTTGAAAAAATTTCCCTTGGGACAGTCATCACTTATTCCATAAAAAATGGACAAGGATGGTACTCCTCCGAAATAGCCAACTTTATGTATAAAGACCAACTTATAGCCATGGCCGACAGGACTATACCGTTAAATGAAATTACGGCCCTGCGATATGATAGAACCTGGCCCAGAGCCATAGGCAGACAGATAGGACTATTTGGCTTGTCCTGGTCGGGATATGCTTTTGTCGGCACCTTGACAGACGGTAGGCCGGAGACAAGCTACAGAACTTCCGATGCTATAGTCACAGGAAGTGCCCTCGCCGTTGGTTTATTATTGCCAAAATTAATTTCGTTTAGAGTTAAAAAAATAGGCAAAAAATACAGACTTAGATTATTGGACCTAAGACCTGAGTGATATTTTTTAAACATTTTTTTAATAAAAAAAATAAATAAATGCCTCTACATTCTTTTGTAAAGTAAAAAAAAGGTCATTTTTGCGAAGTTAATTTTTTAAAAACACGAGTATGTCAAGCGAACAAACTATCCCGTCAGAAAAAACAGTTTCTGAACGCGCTGCCGATTTAATCAGAATTCTTTCTGCGTCCATGGTTGAACGTGCTCAATCAGGTCATCCTGGAGGACCAATGGGAGGAGCTGATTTTATGCACATACTCTTCACAGAATTCATGGTTTTTGACCCTGAAAATCCGCGCTGGCCGTTTAGAGATCGCTTTTTTCTGGATCCCGGACACATGTCAGCTATGTTATATGCCCAAATGGGTCTTTTAGGATATTACACACCCGAGGACTGGAAGCAATTCAGACAATGGGGAAGTCCAACGCCAGGACATCCTGAAAGAGATTTAGATAGAGGCATTGAAAATACCTCAGGCCCTCTTGGTTTAGGCCATGCCTTTGGTGCAGGTGCCGCTATTGCCGAACGATTTCTGGCCGACAGATTTGGAGAATGGCTTTCTCACCATACTTATGTATATGTATCTGATGGGGGTATTCAGGAAGAAATTTCCCAGGGCGTTGGTCGTATTGCCGGTCATCTTGGTCTCGGAAACTTAATCCTTTTTTATGATGCTAACGACATTCAACTTTCTACCAGGGTCGAAGATGTTACAAATGAAGATACTGCCGCTAAATATAAAGCCTGGGGTTGGGACGTTCAAACCATTGTAGGTAATGACCATCAGGCGATTAGAAATGCTTTGCGTCAGGCAAAAATGGCTACAGATAAGCCCTCCATAATCATTGGAAAGACGATTATGGGTAAAGGTGCCGTTACCGCTGAAGGAAAATCGTTTGAGGGTGAAGTAGAAACCCATGGTAAACCTTTAGGGAAATCGAACGCATCTTTTCCTGAAACTATAAAAAATTTAGGCGGCGACCCTGAAAATCCTTTCCTTGTTTTTCCTGATGTCGAAGAATATTATGATGCGGTTAAGGAAAAATGTATCAATGCCGCTGGAAGGAAGAAAGATGAAGAATTAGAATGGAGACAGGCGAATGTAGAAAAATCTTTACTCCTTGATCAATATCTAAATGGTGTTTTACCTGAACTCGATTGGGAAAATATTATTCAAAAACAAGGTGATGCTACCCGATCAGCGTCGGGAAAAGTGCTGGAATTATTTGCCTCGAAAGTAGGAAATATGATCGTTGCTTCAGCCGATTTATCAAATAGCGATAATACCCAGTCTTTCTTAAATAAAACAAAAGCCCTAAAAAAAGGTGACTTTTCTGGTTCTTTCCTTCAGGCAGGTGTTTCTGAACTTACTATGTCTGCCCTATCGGTTGGTATGGCGCTGCATGGTGGTGTAATACCCGTTTGCGCTACCTTTTTTGCCTTTTCCGATTATATGAAGCCCGTTTTACGTCTGGCTGCCCTTATGGAAATTCCTACTATTTTTATCTGGACTCACGACTCTTTCAGGGTGGGTGAAGATGGTCCAACCCATCAGCCTATAGAGCAGGAAGCTCAACTGAGATTACTGGAAAAACTACATAATCATTCTGGAAAACCTGGTTTTCTTGCCCTTAGACCTGCAGATGCCGATGAAACTACCGTGGCCTGGAAAATGGCTATCGAAAATACTGAAACACCCACTGGATTGATTTTATCCAGGCAGAATATCGTCTCGCTTCCAGCTACTAATGGGGTTTCCAGATATCATAATGCCCTCGGTGCTCAAAAAGGTGGCTATATCGTTTCCGATTGTGAAGGAAAACCCGATATCGTTCTTGTTGGAAATGGTTCTGAAGTGAGTACGCTTTATGCTGGTGCTCAATTATTGAAAGAGAGGGAAAATAGACAAGTAAGACTGGTTTCCATTCCTTCAGAGGGGTTGTTCTACAGCCAATCTAAAGAATATCAAGACAGTATTTTGCCAAATGATGTTCCCAGACTAGGTCTTACGGCTGGTCTGCCAGTAAATTTAGAGGGAATCGTTGGACATAACGGCGTTGTATTAGGATTAAGACATTTTGGATATTCTGCTCCGGCCGATGTGCTGGATGAAAAATTTGGATTTACCGGTGAGCGGGTTTTTGTCGCGGCGAGTAATTTGTTAGCTTCTCATTCATAATTAAACCTATAGTTCTATGAAATTTTTTATTGATACGGCCAATTTAGATCAAATTCAACAAGCAAAAGAACTTGGTGTATTGGATGGCGTTACAACGAATCCGTCATTAATGGCAAAGGAGGGCATTAAAGGAGATGCTGCAATTTTGGCGCACTACCAAAAGATTTGCCAATTGGTTTCTGGCGATGTTAGTGCTGAAGTTATTGGTACTGACTTTGCAACTATGGTTAAAGAAGGAAAGATATTGGCTGACCTGGCGCCTAATATTGTAGTGAAGGTACCTATGACGGCTGACGGTGTTAAAGCTATTTGTCATTTCACCTCTTTGGGGATTAGAACTAACTGTACGCTTATTTTTTCTGCGGGTCAGGCTATTTTGGCTGCTAAAGCTGGTGCTACTTATCTTTCTCCTTTTGTTGGTCGTTTAGATGATATTAATTGGGAAGGTATGCAATTGATTAGGGATATTGCAGATATTTATACGATTCAAGGTTATGAAACGGAGATTTTAGCTGCTTCTATACGTAATTCAAGGCATATTGTTGATGCTGCGCGTTCCGGGGCCGATGTGGTTACTTGTCCTTTGTCGGCTATTATGGGATTATTGGATCATCCGCTGACGACCATGGGATTAGAAAAATTCTTAAGTGATTATAATAAGAGTCAGGCATAATTTTTTTTAAGTAGGGTTTTGCGGGGTTTGGAGTTTTACTGGGTGGAGCTTTTTTTTTGACGCAGGGTTTGCGGTGTTCTGCGCAGCGTTTCGCAGGGTTTTGAGTTGTACTGGGTGGAGCGTTTCGCAGGGTTTGAGTTGTACTGGGTGGAGCGTTTTTTTGACGCAGGGTTTGCGGTGTTCTGCGCAGCGTTTCGCAGGGTTTGAGTTGTACTGGGTGGAGCTTTTTTTTTGATGCAAGGTTTGCGTTGTTCTGCGCAGCGTTTCGCGGGGTTTGATTTGTACTGGGTAGAGTGTTTTTTTTGACGCAGGGTTTGCGGTGTTCTGCGCAGCGTTTCGCAGGGTTTGATTTGTACTGGGTGGAGTTTTTTATTTTGACGCAGGGTTTGCGGTGTTCTTCCCAGCGTTTCGCGGGGCTTGATTTGTACTGGGTGGAGTGTTTTTATAATCCGTTAGCGACTCTTCGAATGCCGAATTTCAAACTTTTTACATTAAAATTTATCAGGAGACCCAGTTTGCACTTTGACAATTTTAGGTAGGTAAGTAATTGGGCGAAGTGAAGATCATGAAAAGCCTCTACGGCTTTTATTTCTACTACCACTTTGTTTTCGACGAATAAATCTATTCTATATCCTGCCTCTAGTTTAACGTCGTGATAAACTACGGGCATAGGACGTTGTTTGCTTACGAAGAGTCCTGCCTGCATTAGTTCATAATACAGGCAGGCTTCGTAGGCATTTTCCAATAAACCGGGACCTAATTCGGTATGTACCCTCATGGCACAATCTATGATAGAGGTAGAAATTTCATTTTCAGTCATTCGATATAGGATTAAATAGGCAGATATGGGCTTCCCTGAATAACCGATCTGGATATGACTATTTGTTGAATCTCCGACGTTCCCTCATAAATCTGGGTAATTTTAGCATCTCTCATTAATCTTTCGACATGATATTCCTTCACAAAACCATATCCGCCGTGTATTTGAACGGCTTCAATCGTTGTTTTCATGGCCACTTCAGAAGCGAATAATTTTGCCATAGCACTTGCCGTATTGTAAGGCAGGCCTTCATCTTTTAGCCAGGCAGCGCGATAAACCATTAATTTTGCTGCTTCAATATCAGTAGCCATTTGAGCTAATTTGAAACTAACCCCCTGATGTTGGTTTATAGGTTTCCCAAAAGCCTCCCTTTCCTTACTATAAGCCAGTGCGAGTTCGTAGGCACCGCCAGCGATCCCTAAAGCCTGAGCGGCGATGCCAATTCTTCCACCATCGAGTATTTTCATTGCTATTTTAAATCCTTCTCCATCACTCCCTAATCTATTTTCTTTTGGAACCTTCACGTCTGTATAAGTGATAGAAGTTGTATCGGAAGAGCGAATGCCTAATTTATCCTCTTTGGCCCCAATTTTAACACCATGCCAGGCAGATTCGACCAGAAAAGCACTGATGCCGGCCGTACCTTTCCCAGGTTCGGTTTGTGCGATAACAATGTGAATTTTTGAGGTACTTCCGTTGGTAATCCAGTTTTTTGTCCCATTTAACAAATAATAATCCCCCATATCTGTTGCTTGGGTACGTTGATGCGTAGCATCACTTCCCGCTTCGGGTTCAGAAAGACAAAACGAACCAATCCATTCACCTGAACTTAGAAGCGGTAAATACTTTACCTTTTGTTCCTCCGAACCATATTCTTCGATTCCCCAGCAAACCAATGAATTATTAACAGACATAATGACAGAACAGGAATTATCTACTTTTGAAATTTCTTCCATAGCGAGAACATAAGAGATAGTATCTAAACCACTTCCACCAAAGAGCGGGTCCACCATCATGCCCATAAATCCAAGTTCAGCCATTTTTTTTACCTCATCATAAGGATACTGCATTGTGGTATCTCTTTGAATGACACCAGGCTTGCAAACTGTCCGGGCAAATTCCCTGGCTGCCCCCTGAACGGAAATCTGTTCTTCTGTTAATTTAATATTCATAAATTTAATTTTTAATACTAGCGAATTTACGCTAAAATTATTAAATTTGGGTGAGCACCTTAAACATTAGCGTAATCTCAAGATTACCTTAAAGAATTATTTTCACTTTATCATTCAACTTAATTAATTTGTCATGAAAAAAAGCACAATTAGACAACCATTTCTGGTGTTTTTGGGAATGCTCATCAGTTTTTCTGTATTTGCCCAAAAGACGATTACTGGAAAGATTTCCTCTGCATCTGACGGTTCAGCATTAGAAGCCGCGGCAGTCTCTGTAAAAGGTACTACAGTGGGTAGTATTACGGACGCAAATGGTACCTATTCCATTCAAGTTCCTGCTGGAAGTACTGTACTCGAATTCAGTTATACTGGATTTATAAGCCAGGAAATTACTATTGGTGACAAATCTGTCATCGATGTTGTATTGGAAGAAGGCGTACAACTTTCTGATATTGTGGTTATCGGTACGAGATCACAAACAAGGACTAAAATTGAAACACCTGTTCCTGTGGATATTATCCCCATGAAGCTAATCATAAATGATGTGGGGCAGGTTGATTTAAATCAGATTCTGACATTTATTGCTCCTTCATTTCAATCGGCAAGACAAACTATTTCTGACGGAACGGACCATATTGATCCTGCCCAATTGAGAGGATTAGGATCTGATCAGGTTTTGGTTTTAATTAACGGGAAAAGACGCCATCAATCTGCCTTAGTGAACGTAAACGGAACGGTAAACAGAGGACAGGTTGGTACTGACTTGAACGCCATTCCTGCCAATTCCATTGAACGTGTTGAAATATTAAGAGATGGTGCTGCGGCGCAGTATGGTTCCGACGCGATTGCCGGGGTTATCAACATAGTATTGAAAAACGAAACGGGTGTTTTAAGCGGCAATGTCTCTTATGGTCAGCACGTTAGTTCTTATGCAAAAAACTATGTAATAAATAAAGGGGTAAATGACCATGTAAATGTAAGTGATGGAGCAGCCACCCAGGTTGCCTTGAATTATGGCTTCAAATTAGGTTCAAAAGGTATTTTGAATTTAACTGGCGAATATACTCAAAGAGACATTTCGAATAGATCGGGTACTTACACAGGTCAGATTTATCCTTCTGTTGGTGGCTTAGTAAAGGATGATTCTATTCTTTCTGCCAGAGGATTAGATAGGAACGATTTTGATATGAGAATTGGTAATTCAAAGATTAATGGTGGTGGCATCATGTATAATTTAGATTTACCCATCAATGATAAAACTACCTTTTATGCCTTTGGAGGTTATAATAGAAAAGCAGGAGAAGCTGCAGGTATTTACAGATACCCAAATGCCGTTCCAGCGTCTGTCAGAGGCCTGGTTTTATCAAGCAGCTACTATCCTAATGGATTTTTGCCATTAATAAACTCAACCGTAGTTGATTTCTCAACGGTGGTAGGATTAAAAGGAAAAGCTGGCGAATGGTTCTATGATTTGAGTAACACTTATGGAAGAAACGTTTTTGATTTTGGCGTTTCTAACTCTGTAAACTATACCCAGGCGCTTATTTCAGCCGCGCCACAAAGAGAATTTGATGCTGGTGGACTTACTTTTTTACAAAACACTATAAATGCAGACGTTTCTCGCACATATAAAGTTTTAAGTGGTTTGAACACAGCTTTTGGAGCAGAATACCGGATAGATCAGTTTGATATCAGAGCGGGAGAAGAATCATCTTACAAGAATTATAATACTGCGGCAGGTATTGCTGCGGGTGCTCAGGTTTTTGCTGGTTTTTTACCGTCAAATGAAGGAAGTAATGCAAGAAATAACGTAGCGTTATATGCAGATTTGGAGCAAGATTTTTCCAAGAATTTCATGATTGCCGGTGCGCTAAGATTTGAAAACTATTCAGACTTTGGCAGCACTTTTAATTATAAATTGGCTTCCCGCTTAAAATTAACGGACAAGATTTCACTACGTGCTAGCACCAGTACAGGATTCCGTGCTCCTTCTCAGCAGCAAAAGTTTTATGCAAAAACAAATACTTTATTTGTTGCTTCACCTGCCGGTTTAGTTCCTGTTGAAAGTGGAACATTTACCAATGACAGTGAGCCAGCTAAAATATTAGGCATTCCTGAACTTAAGCAGGAGACTTCTATTAGTTATACCATAGGTGCTACGGCGAGAATTACTGAAAATCTTGAATTTACCGTTGACGCTTATCAAATTGACATCAATGACCGTATTGTTTTAACCAACAACTTTACGGCGGGTGGAGATGCAACATTAAAAGCTAAATTAGATGCTGCCAATGCGGGTGCTGCTAATTTCTTTACCAATGCCATTGATACCAGAGCCAGAGGTATTGAATCTGTTTTGAATTATACAAAGAGAATTAATACTAAAAGTGATATTAGATTTACCCTTGCGGGAATATTCATTCAGAATGAAGTGATTAAAGATGCAACGGGTAAACCTATTATAAAAGCTTCGCCAACCTTAGTTAGAACAGGACAAATAGGTTCTTATTTCAACAGAGAAGACCAAAGTCGTGTTGAAGTTGCTAACCCACAAAGTAAATTTAGCGCGATGTTAAATTACAGAAATGGTAAGTTCAGTTCTATGTTGAGAGTCGTTCGTTTTGGAGAAGTTACTTATCTTGACCCATCAATTAATCCTGACAAACCTGATACCTGGCCAGTAAATGCCTTAACAAACCAAAAGGAAACAACAGATCAGGTGTTTAGTCCTAAAGTTACTACGGATATCACCGTTTCTTATGATTTTAGAAAAGGGATGACTTTTACCCTAGGAGGTAACAATATTTTTGATGTTTATCAGGATATTCATTCCCATGCGAATAACTTCAGTTTGGGACGATTTGTCTATTCAAGAAGAGTACAGCAATTTGGATTTAATGGGGCATACTTTTTTGCCAGAGTTAGATTCACTTTGTAGTAAATAGAATACGTTATAAAAAAAGGAGGCTTTCTAAAAAGATAGTCTCCTTTTTTTTATGCCATTTGCGCCTTGCGATAATAAATGTCAGAGACGTGCGACCCCTCTGGGGTCGGTTCATTTTTGTCCTGACCCCAGAGGGGTCACATGTCTATTGCCAAGGGTCACATGTCTTTAACTCAAGGTCACTTTAATCCAAATTTCACCTTCGGGAAGATCCAATATTTCGCCACCGTCCCCTTTTTCCACTACATCAAGTTTTTCAGCTAATGTTTCACTACAAATATAGGAAGCGTACTTTTCAACGGCAGGTTTTACGAAATCAAGCGCTTCCAATTGAATAGCTATTTTATCAGTGACATTAAAGTCACTGGACTTCCGAATGTTCTGGATACGATTTACAAGTTCTCTGGCCATACCCTCAGCGACAAGTTCATCACTTAATTGAATATCCAGAGCCACTGTTAATCCTGCATCTGTTGCGACCAACCAACCTGGGATATCTACGGGAACAATTTCCAGTTCTTCTTTTGTTAATTGAATGATTTCTTCGGAAATATTGGTTTCAAAAGAACCTGATTTTTCAATTTGCTGAATGTCTTCCTGGGAAAGCGAGGCAAGAGCATCTGCTACCGCCTTCATATTTTTCCCAAGTTTTTTTCCCAGCGATTTAAAGTCAGGTTTTACTTTTTTCTGAATTATATTTCCAGCACCTGAAACATATTCAATTTCCTTCACATTGACTTCGGCGAGGATTAAATCTTTCACACCGTCGACCTGCTTTTCAAAATCATCATTCAAAATAGGAATGAGCATTTTCTGTAAGGGCTGTCGCACCTTCAGTTTTTCCTTTTTTCTTAAGCTAAGAACGAGAGAAGATATTCTTTGGGCATAAGCCATTCTTTCTTCCAAAGCGTGATCAATAATTCCAGAATCCGACACAGGAATTAAAGCAAGGTGAACCGATTCAGGACCTTTTTCCAATGCCCCTTCCTGTAGATTTCTATACAACCAATCGGCAAAAAAGGGAGCTACGGGAGCCATCAGACGAGAAACGACATTCAGACAAGTATAAAGGGTCTGATAGGCGGCCAGTTTATCTTCTGACATTTCACCTTTCCAAAACCGGCGACGGCAAAGTCTGACATACCAATTTGACAGATTTTCATCGACAAATTCCATGATTTTCCTTGTAGCGTTCGTTGGTTCGTAGGTAGCATAATCTGTATCCACTAAATGAATCAGTGTATTTAATTCCGATAAAACCCAACGATCTATTTCGGGTCTTTTTTCCAATGGAACTTCGGCGGAGGACCATTTAAACTGGTCAATATTTGCATAAAGGGCGAAGAAAGAATAGGTATTATAGAGGGTTCCAAAGAATTTTCTGGATACTTCCTCAATACCCGACAAGTCAAATTTCAGGTTATCCCAAGGCTGCGCGTTAGAAATCATATACCAGCGCGTAGCATCGGCGCCATATTTTTCGATGGTTGAAAAAGGGTCGATACCATTACCAAGGCGTTTCGACATTTTTTGTCCATTTTTATCCAGGACTAAACCATTCGACACTACATTTTTAAAAGCAACACTATCAAACACCATAACACCGATAGCGTGCAAGGTATAAAACCAACCTCTGGTTTGATCAACGCCTTCAGCAATAAAATCGGCTGGAAAATTCTGTTCAAATTTTTCTTTATTTTCAAATGGGTAATGCCATTGAGCGTAGGGCATGGCTCCTGAATCGAACCAAACGTCAATTAAATCGAGTTCTCTGAAAAGTTTTTCCCCATTTGCCGACACAAGAATAATTTCATCCATATAAGGACGATGAAGATCGGCGGGAACGGATTGTTGGAGACCTAAAACATCATTAGCCCGATCGATTTCCATTTTCAACTGAGCGATAGATTGAATGCAAATTTCTTCTTTAGCGTCTGCACTTCTCCAGATAGGCAAAGGAATACCCCAGTATCTTGAGCGGGAGAGATTCCAGTCCTGAAGATTTTCCAACCATTTTCCGAACCTACCTTCACCTGTCGAAGCGGGTTTCCAATTAATGGTTTGATTTAACTGCACCATTCTTTCCTTCAGGCTGGACGTTTTGATAAACCAGGAATCTAAAGGATAATAAAGAATCGGCTTATCTGTTCTCCAGCAATGAGGATAAGAGTGCACGTATTTTTCAGAAACGAATAACTTATTTTCCGTTTTAAGTTTAATAGTAATGTCGGTATCTACTGATCTTTCCTCTTTTTGACCATAATCCTTCACATAACGACCCGCAAAATCGGTTACCTGTGAGACAAATTTGCCTTGTTTATCAACCAAAGGCATTGGATTGCCATTCACGTCGGGAACAGTTAGCGCGGCGATACCATTTAGTTTTGCTACTTTAAAGTCGTCCGCTCCAAAAGTAGGCGATATATGAACAATACCTGTACCATCGCTGGTCGTGACAAAATCTCCTAAAATAACTTCAAATGCTTTTCCTTCAGGAATAACATACGACAAAAGTTGTTCATAATGAATACCTTCCAATTCTCTTCCCGAATATTCGCCTACTATTTCAATATAAGGAATAGGCTGATTTCCCGCTTTCATCTGATCGGGTTGTAAATCGGGCTGTTGCTCACTAAAATAGGATGAAAATCTATCTTTAGCCAGAATGACGAAGCATTCTTCCTTTGTATATCTATTGAAAGTATGTACTTTAACGTATCGGATATCCTTTCCAACGGCTAGCGCGGTATTGGACGGCAAAGTCCAGGGTGTTGTTGTCCATGCCAAAATAAAAGTATTGACTTCCCCTTTCACTTTGAACTGAGCGACGGCTGAAATATCTGTAATTTCCTGATATGCATTGGGCATATTCAGCTCATGGGAACTCAGTCCGGTACCTGCTGCAGGTGAATATGGTTGAATGGTATAACCCTTATAAAGCAACCCCTTTTGGTATAATTGCGAAATCAACCACCAGACCGATTCAATATATTCATTCGTATAAGTAACATAAGGATTTTCAAGATCGACCCAATACCCCATTTGCTTGGTGATAGCATCCCATTTATCTTTATAACGCATGACGGTTTCGCGGCATTTATCGTTATATTCCTCCACTGAAATTGATTTGCCGATATCCTCCTTAGTAATACCCAATTCCTTTTCCACGCTTAATTCAATGGGTAACCCATGAGTATCCCACCCTCCTTTTCTCTCAACTCTTTTACCCTTCATCGTTTGAAAGCGACAAAAAATATCTTTTATAGCACGTGCCATCACATGATGAATCCCAGGCATACCATTTGCGGACGGAGGACCTTCATAAAATACGAAAGGCTGATTAGAATCTCTTTGATCGATACTTTTCTGAAAAATTTGAGCATTATCCCAATATTCGAGAATTTCCTTATCAATTTGAGGCAGATTAAGTCCTTTAAACTCTTTAAACATATTGTTTATTTTGGAAAAAGAAAGATAGTAAAATAGGAATCGAATGCAAAAGTAAGCAATTAAGGGTTTTTATCACCTAAAGACATCGTTTGTGCACGTAAAAAGGGCAATAATTCTGAAATGACATTTTTTGATTGCCATTCTGCCGGTGTTATTGGTTTTCCGATAGATACAAAAAGGGGTTTTCCCATTTTATTTTTCACCTCAAACAATAAAAGGCCTAATCTTAAATTCATGTGAATATAACTGGCCAATTGGAACCAGAAACTATTATTTCCATGAAAATAAAGAGGAATAACGGTTGCTTTAGACTGAGTAATAAGTTTAACAACGAATCTTTTCCACTCCAGATCGACAGGTTCCTTCCCTGGGAAAGGGGCCGTTGCTACTGCCCCTGATGGGAAAATAGCTATGGCTTCTCCATTTAAAAGTCTAGTAATTGCTTCTTGTCGGGTATTAATATTTGTCTTCATTGCTTCCGGTATTTCCCTAAAATCAATGGGCAATAAAAATGGATCCAACTGCGGATTTCTGCATAGGACGGCATTTACCAGGATGGCAAATTTGTCTCTAACTTTTGAAATAATCTCCCCTAGCGCCAAGCCATCAACAACTCCGAACGGATGATTGGCAATAAAGATAATTGGACCTTCACGGGGAATATCCATGATTGAAAAACCATCAAAGCATAAATTTATATCTAACTCCCTGAGGGCGGCACTCATCAAATCTTTTCCAGGCAGGCCCCTATTCAACACCTCATTATACTTTTTTTCAATAAGGTTCCTACCGGTCAGGCCCTCCACCAATTGAATAATCCATTTCGTCACCCACGGATCTCCAGGTTCTGAATAGGAAAGGGAAGTATGGGTTTCTTTTGCTTTATTCATGAGGAAGTTATATTTCAGATGGCACAAAGATAAGCAGCAACATTATAATTTTTCCAAAGCCTGTTCACTTCAGTGAAATAAAGTGGATATGGCGTGGCAGGAGGATGGCGGGTGGACGAAGATGGCGGGTCTATGACCCTGTGTGATGTAGGACGTCTGACGAGGTCAGACTTTCTGAACAGATGGGATGCCGACATGTAGAGACGCGATGCCTCGCGTCTTCTCCCCGATAGGTTTCAATATAAATTTCACCCTCAATACCTGGTTTTGAATCAGGATTTAAAGGATTATGAGGATTAAAAATGACGTCTTTGTTTCGGAAGTGAAGGTTAATTGGATATGTTTGTCTCTGATGGTCGTCTCTTGGTGTTCTACTTCACATAATGGCATTGCTCTGCCATCTTCGTAACTAACCATCCGAAGGAAATAATTGGGCTATAACGCCATCAGATACTTTTATGAACTAGACATAATAGGTGATAAAAGGCGACACAAAGACGTGTTGAATTTTAAAATTTAACATGCCATGTAAAAAGTTTACCATTTCTTTGTTTTAAATTCATATCATGAACCTTCGCAAAGCAGTTTTTGGTGTACCTATTATATTACTAATGCTAACTATTTTTTATAGTTTGGCAGACGGGAATGGCTTCTTAACAGTTACTAAAGCTGCCAATCAATGGATATTGAATCATTTTGGATGGTTATTTGCCACAGCTGCCATTGTTGGCTTAATACTGGTTATCCTCCTTTACATTTCACCCATTGGCGGCATAATAATAGGAGGGAAAGATGCAAAGCCATTGCTGAATAAACTACATTGGTTTTCCATTTCACTGTGTACGACCATAGCGGTGGGCATTTTATTTTGGGCTACTGCCGAGCCACTTTATCACTTCAACACACCACCAGATGGATTAGGCATTGAGAGTAGAAGTGAGTCGGCGAAGATTTTTTCCATTTCCACCTTATTTTTACACTGGACTTTTATACCCTACAGCATTTACACCCTGACTGCCCTCATGTTTGCCATCGGCTTTTATAATTTAAAACAACCCTTCCAAATTGGCAGTTTACTCATGCCGATTCTTGGCGAAAAAAGGTCATTAAAACTTTCCCCTTACGTTGACAGCCTAAGTTTATTTAGTTTAGTGGCAGGCATGTCGGCCTCCATGGGTGCAGGATTGCTTACCCTTTCAGGCGGCATAAATCAATTTTTTCCTGCGGCAAAAACGCAAACAAACTTAGGCATCATTGCCTTTTTTTTGACCATAACTTTTATCTGGTCTGCTGCATCGGGACTTCAAAAAGGGATTAAATTATTATCGAATATTAATATCATTGGCTTTATCATCCTTATTGGGTGGTTCACTTTTTTTGGCCCATTCACCGAAATATTGCCTCATTTTGGCTCGTACTTTTCTGATTTCGCCACTACTCTAATCCCCAAAAGCTTAGCATTAGGCATTGATAAAAGCTGGGCAAATAGCTGGACTATTTTTTATTGGGCCAATTGGCTGGCATGGACCCCTATTTCTGCCTTATTTTTAGGTCGATTGGGAAGAGGTTATAATATCAGGACATTTATAAGGTTTAACCTTCTTTTTCCAAGTCTTTTTTCCATGATCTGGATGTTTCTATTTGGCGGGTATTCCCTACATTTCGACCAGATATTTGATGGCGCGTTATATCAGCTTTTGGTAAAAAAGGGACCGGAAACTATTATTTTTGAATTAATAAAACAACTTCCATTGGCAACCTGGTGGATTATTTTTTACTTCCTTTTAGTCTTCATATCCTTTGTAACGGCCGCCGATTCCAATACATCGGCAATGAGCGCATTAAGTACCAAAGGAATTTCTGAAAATGAGGAAGAGGCACCTTACCAAATCAAAATAATTTGGGGTGTTATCGTTGGACTTACTGCCTGGATTATGGTAAGTCAGGCGGGTATAGACGGAGTCAAAATGGCCTCTAACCTTGGTGGATTCCCTGCTCTTTTTTTATATCTTTTCGTTATTGCGAGCACTTTTCGCATGCTAATTCAGGGTAAAAAGAGTACCGTATTTAAAGAAGGTACAAAATGAACGATTGGGAAAAGATATTGATACTTGGCACTGATCATCTGCCTGTAAC
>JAJTER010000187.1 GCA_021299835.1 Saprospiraceae bacterium
CACATAATAAACTGTTTATTTATAATCGCCAATCATATTTTAGCCCTTTATTTTATCATATTTATTATTCTTATCAAATACAAAATCAGCATCATTTAAAGTAAGTAAAAAAGCGATGATATCTGCCTTTTCATTTGAAGTCAATGGTATTTTTTGTTCCGTATAATGGTTCAATACTTCCCGAAGGGTCTTGAATCTGCCGTCGTGCATATACGGATAACTGTAGGAGAGATTCCTTAAGCTGGGTATTTTAAAATGTAAACTGTCTTTCGTTTGTCCTGTAACTCGCCATCGTCCAAAATCATTAAGGGTGGTGTCCACTGGAAGGCCGTTATTTGCAAACTGATAAGTGGAAAATAAGGGCTCCTGGTGGCAGGTGTTGCAATTTTTTTTAAATAACAAATACCCATTATTCTCTTGTAAGGTAAATGAATCTTTGCCCATGTTGACCTTATCATATTTTGCATTAGCCGAAACTAAGGTCAGCTGAAATTGTGTCAACGCTTTTAATACCTTGGCACCGGTAACGGTTTTTTCACCAAATGCTTTTTGAAACAGCTCTTTATAGGCATTCGATGCATTCAATGTAGAAACTACCTCATTGATACTACTACCCATTTCGCCAGGATGAGATATGGGCGCCAATGCCTGCATGTCAATATGGTTGATGGCTCCGTCCCACATAAATTCCTTCTGCCAGGCCAAATTAAATAAAGCGGGCGCATTTCTGGTGCCAATGGCATCGAATATCCCGTGACTCAAATCATGATCTGTGTGGGCAAATGGATAAAATAGGGTCGTAAAAAAGGATTCTCCCAAGTAAAATCTTAGTACTGTCCAACGGGGTCTTTTGAAAATCAAAGGTAGGATTTGGAAAATGGGCGGGGTATGGAAGCCTGATATCTTTAATGTCTGTAAATGACATTAACCCAAACATAATTGTTAGAAATATAATGGACTTTGATGTCATTTTTTAATTTGAAAAATTTGAGGGAACAAATCTGCCAATGCTACCGCAGTGGGGCCCGGACTCATCATTTGGAAAAGCTGTCGCCCGAACATTCGCTGGATAATTTTATCCAACGCAATCTCAATATTCAAAGAACTGCTTGCGACAACAGGTAGGATTATCTTTCTAAAGGTATTGTTCGGTGCCTGATAACCTCCCACGTGAATTTGAAATTTGTTTTGTCGGGTTGGACAAGCCGGTGAGGTACCCTCCAGTTTAAAATGAATGTAACCGCTTTGCCAAGACCAGTACATGCCATGTATAGGGTCTAAATCGCCTTCAAATACCCCTGCGGAATGCGTTAAACTGTCTATGCCGATATTAAAACGAATATTGTTAAATGGACCTGTTTCTGTCATTTCTTGAGAAATGAGTCCACTTGTGGGTAACCCTGCATCAAAAAGATGATGTTGTTTCCCTACGCTGGCAACAAAAGTATCATCGTTAAATAAAGCTAATTCCGAAATATAAAATTTTAAGTTGCTGATGGACAATGAAATATCTCCATATTGGTAGTTGCTATCTAACACAATGGATGTATGGTCAATGGTTGGAACAAATGAAATGGACAATGCTTTTTGAGCATCCAATGTCACCGATGTAAAAAGGACGAATAAATGGAATATAGCGGTTTTCATTATAAATGCAGATAAAAAGCAGGTTAATTTTATCCTCTCAAATGATAACCTTTTACCTTGGTAAAAGTTCTGATTCCGGCATGAGAAAGGGTAGCACCAAAGCCCGATTTTTGCCGCCCACTCCAGGGTAAAGCAGCACTCACCCGATCGCAACAGTTCCAATATCCTGTACCTGTATTCAACTTAGACAGCAAATTTTCTGCCCGCTCCCTTTGAACACTATACACCGCAGCGGTAAGTCCATATTCTGTATCGGCCATTAATTTTAGTGCCTCCTCATCGTTTTTAACCGACATGATACCTATGATTGGGCCGAAAGATTCTTCTTTCATAACCATCATCTCATGGGTCACATTGGCCAGAACGGTAGGTTCAAAATAATAACCTGGTCTGTCCAATCTTTTTCCACCAGCTAATAGCACCGCTCCTTTTTGGAGGGCATCCTGCACTTGATTTTCCAGAAAATCGAGTTGGCTTTCACGGGTCAACGCGCCAAGATAAACGCCATCCTCTTTCGGGTCACCCATTTTCCATGAAGAAACTTCTTTCACAAATGCATCCAGATAAGCATCGTAAACTTTTTCATGGACGTAAATACGTTCCACAGCACAGCAACTTTGCCCGTTGTTATAGAAGGCACCATCTGCCGTACCTGTGGCAACAGCTCCCACATTTTCAACATCATCGGTAACATATAAAGGATCTTTTCCGCCCAGTTCGCATTGGCAGACGACCATTTTAGGTGCCACTTTGGTATAAATATATTGCCCTGTTTTGTATGAACCTGTGAAGAAATAGCCATCTAAAGGTAAGCGAAGAAGTTCTTCACCCGTTTCAGCTCCACCAAGCATCACTTGAAAAACGTTGGAGGGAATGCCAGCCTTTACCAATAAGCGCTCTATTTCAAGACCCGTCAGACTGGCATATTCCGATGGTTTGTAAGCCACCGCATTTCCCGATAAAAGAGCTGGAATGAATACGTTGACACCAACCAGATAAGGATAATTCCAGGCAGAAATATTGGCAATGACGCCCAATGGTTCATAACGAATCATTTCGGTAATATTCTCGTCTTGAAACATGACTTCGTCGGACAAATACTTTAAAGCATTTCCTGATAACCAGTTAATTCTTGAAATGGCCCCATTGATCTCATTTCGGGATTGTTGCAAAGGCTTTCCAACTTCTGAGGTAAGAATTTCTGCCAATCTTTCTTTTTCCGCTTCTAATAAGTCGGCAAATGCTTTTATTTTGATTATTCTATCTCCCAATGGAACTTTTGCCCATGCTTTCTGACCGTCCAAAAGCAGGTCATATTTCTTCTTAATGCTCGCAGGCTGGTCAACATGTAAGGAGGTCAATATTTGACCTGTAGCTGGATTTTTTATGTCCAATGTCATAAAATTAGTTTGCCTGATGGCGGTTAAAAAATCTTTTTTTATGTTCTCAGAGAATGAATGGGTGCAGGATTCTGACATTCTTTCCGGGTGATATTGAACGGCCAATAAGTAACCCGTATCTGATGTATCTTTATATTCAATAGCCTCAATCACCCCGTCCTCTTCAGACCAGGCAACAGGGATTAAATTTTTACCAATATGTTCAGGATCAATGGCTTGGTGGTGGGCGCTATTCACTTTTCCCTTTAACTGCTTCGTTATAGAATGAAAATAACTTCCTTCCAATACCTTTATATCATGTTCTTTATCCTTTCCGTCGGCCCTATGTTTGTGATTTCCAGGCAAACCTAAATCCTGAATGAGTTTCCCACCTTCTAAAATATTAATCAATTGATGTCCGCGACAAATGCCCAATATGGGCATTTTCATTGTTTTTGCGTAATGGTAAACCAAGGATTCAAAGAGATCTCTTTGGTGTTGAAAGTCAGAAGGAGCATTAGGATAGGGAGCAAAATGGGTATAACAACCTGGATAAATGTCGATGCCACCGGTTAGCAAAACCCCATCGAGGGTTGCTAATAAAGGGAGGTCAAAATGTTCAAATGAAAGATGAATCAACTGAATATCTTCCCCTAAATCATTTATGGTAAACCACTTAGGGTAAAAATCGTAGTTTGTCAATGTTTGCGTTATCCCTAATCTCTTCATTTTTTAAAAAGCCTTGGTATATAAATGTTTAAAATCGTCGCGACTTACTGGAATAGGATTATTAGGATGAGCAAAATCGGCGAAAGCCAGATCGGCAAGGGTATCAATGTGTTCTTCTTTCACACCAATGTCACTTAATTTTCCTGGAATACCGAGTTTTTCATTTAATTCTTTCAGCCATTGCACGACAGCAGCACCATTTTCCTCTTTAAGTTCTAAAGTACGGGCAATGCGTCGAAATTTCTCCTCACAAGCGGGCACATTAAATTCCATGCCATAAGGCAGATTCACTGCATTAGCCAGTCCGTGATGTGTGTCGAGAAGGGAAGAAAGAGGATGTGCCAGCGAATGGACAACGCCTAAACCCTTCTGAAAGGCAATCGCACCCATCATGGAAGCTATTAACATATCGCTTCTGGACGATACGTCGGGTTTATGGACTGCATTTTCAATGGAATTTTTAATTTTCAAGATACCTTCCAGGGCGATTCCTTCACAGATAGGATGACTCATTTTAGCAAGAAATGCTTCCATGTTATGGGTTAGGGCATCCATACCAGTGGCCGCAGTAACGGCAGCAGGTAAATCCATGGTTAATAAAGGATCTGCGAAAACAATATTTGCTAATAACTTGGGGGAAAAAAGAATTCGTTTCTGATGCGTTTCGTCGTCGGCAATAATGGCACTGCGGCCAACTTCGCTTCCCGTACCAGCTGTTGTGGGAATA
>JAJTER010000068.1 GCA_021299835.1 Saprospiraceae bacterium
ATTATTTGTAATAAGACCCATATTGTAATTCTCCCAAACTTCATCTACTTCTTCCTGAGCTTCTGCCAGCGTATCTTCCTTAATTGTAGGATTAATCAAATCACCTAAGTTAAAGGACAAACCGCCTTTGAATGCCCAGGTAAAGCCCATATCCTTAACATCATCGAGAAAACCAGCAGTAACCGCAAGATTAGTTCTTTCGATAACATCACTAATAACCTTTTTGATATTTTTCTTAGTCATCAGGTCATTCACAAACGGCACACCTTCTGGGACATGTTGATTAAAAATAACTCTACCCGTAGTAGTATCAATAAGTTTGTAGAGCCATTCGCCATTTGGCATTTCTGTTTTTACCCTAACTTTAATGGCTGCATGAAGATCAATAACACCTTCATTTAGTGCAATAATCACTTCTTCGGCAGAGTAAAACTTCATACCTTCCCCTTTCACCTTGATTTCAGGGGTTGATTTCCTTTCTTTTGTTATATAATATAAACCTAGTACCATGTCCTGTGAAGGCAAAGTTACCGGTGTTCCGTTTTGCGGATTCAACATATTATGTGAAGAAAGCATCAACATCTGAGCTTCTAAAATAGAAGCATGACTTAATGGCACGTGGACGGCCATCTGATCACCGTCAAAGTCAGCGTTGAACGAACCACAAACCAAAGGGTGTAACTGGATAGCTTTACCTTCGATTAATCTGGGTTGGAAAGACTGAATAGAGAGACGGTGAAGGGTTGGGGCACGGTTAAGTAAAACCGGGTGACCTTTAAGAATATTTTCAAGAATTTCCCAAATAACAGGGTCTTTTCTATCTACTAATTTCTTAGCAGATTTAACTGTTTTAACTATTCCCCTTTCAATTAACTTACGAATAACAAAGGGCTTGAACAATTCTGCCGCCATAGCCTTAGGAATCCCACACTCATGCAATTTGAGCGTTGGTCCTACAACGATAACAGAACGACCAGAATAATCTACCCTTTTACCTAATAAATTTTGACGGAAACGACCTTGTTTACCTTTAAGAATATCACTTAAAGATTTTAATGGACGGCCACCTTCAGCTTTAACGGCATTTGACTTCCTTGAGTTATCAAATAATGAATCGACTGCTTCTTGAAGCATCCTCTTTTCATTTCTTAAAATAACTTCCGGAGCCTTTATTTCCAATAATCTTTTTAAACGATTATTCCTGATTATTACTCTACGATAAAGATCATTTAGGTCAGAAGACGCGAAACGACCACCATCAAGAGGAACAAGCGGGCGTAATTCTGGTGGAATAACAGGTAAATATTGTATGATAGTCCACTCAGGTCTATTCTCCATGTGGGTCATTCCCTGACGGAAAGCCTCTACAACACGAAGGCGTTTAAGTGCCTCCGATTTACGTTGCTGGGAGGTTTCGTTTGCCGCCTGGTTACGAAGTTCATAGGATAAATCGTCCAATTTAAGACGATTCAACATATCCTTGATGGCCTCAGCACCCATTTTTGCCACAAACTTATTTGGATCATTATCCTCTAATTGACTATTCTCATGCGGAATATTGTCCATAATTTCCAAATACTCCTCCTCAGTTAAAAGTTCGTGTAACTTAACTTTTTCTGATTCTGCAATACCAGGTTGAATAACAATATAACGTTCGTAATAAACAATTGTCTCTAGTTTTTTAGAAGAAAGACCGAGTAGATATCCAATTTTATTTGGTAGAGATTTAAAGAACCATATATGAACTACTGGTACAACCAGTTTGATATGGCCCATTCTTTCTCTTCGAACCTTTTTTTCAGTAACTTCAACACCGCATCTATCACAAACAATTCCTTTGTAACGAATCCTTTTATACTTTCCGCAATAGCACTCATAGTCCTTAACAGGCCCAAAAATACGCTCGCAGAACAAGCCATCTCTTTCCGGTTTGTAACTTCTATAGTTAATCGTTTCCGGTTTGAGTACCTCACCAAATGAACGCTCCAGGATATCATCTGGTGAAGCAAGACTGATAGTAATACTCTCGAACTCTTGCTGTTGAATCTGATTTTTCTTCTTAAAAGACATAATTATAGCAATTTAATCTCCGGAGAGATCTCGTTATTCAAATTTGATATCAAGGGCTAGACCACGTAATTCGTGAATCAGTACGTTAAACGACTCAGGAATATTTGGTTCCGGAAGGTTATCACCTTTAACGATAGCTTCATAAGCTTTAGCACGACCGTTAATATCATCGGACTTAATAGTAAGTAACTCCTGAAGGATATTAGCTGCACCAAATGCTTCGAGTGCCCACACCTCCATTTCACCAAATCTTTGACCACCAAACTGAGCTTTACCGCCGAGTGGTTGCTGTGTGATAAGAGAATAGGGTCCGATAGAACGCGCGTGCATTTTATCATCGACCATGTGTGATAGCTTGAGCATATAGATGACACCCACGGTAGCTTGCTGGTGGAATCTTTCACCAGTTTCACCATCATACAGGTAAGTTTGACCTAAGCTAGGTAAGCCCGCCTTTTGAATGTATCCGTCAATTTCCTCTTTACTGGCACCATCAAAGATAGGCGTTGAGAATTTAACGCCCATTTTTTCACCTGCCCAACCCAGAACCGTTTCAAAGATTTGACCTAAATTCATACGAGAAGGTACACCTAGCGGATTGAGAACCACATCAACAGCGGTACCGTCTTCCAGGAAAGGCATGTCTTCCATCCTAACAATCTTAGATACAATACCTTTATTACCATGTCTTCCTGCGAGTTTATCCCCAACTTTCAATTTACGTTTTTTGGCCATGTAGACTTTAGCCAATTTAAGAACGCCTGCTGGTAATTCATCACCGATGCTAATATTAAACTTTTCTCTTTTGAAACGACCTACTTCCTCATTTACTTTAATGCTATAATTATGTAAAAGTCTAGCAATCAAATTATTAATTGAAGAATCATCTGTCCAATTCGAATAATCTACCGAAGCATAATCGATATTTCTAAGTACCTGCTGGCTGAATTTACTTCCAGAAGGAATTAGTATATCATTGTAAACACTGCGAACACCTTTACACTGTTTGCTTTTCACCAGTTGTAGTAGTTTGTCAACCAATCTGGTAATAAGTTCATTTAAGATAATTTTGTGCTCATCTTCGAGTTTAGAAAGCATATCTTTTTCAGAAGACTTCTGAACCTTGTCTTTTTTAGCTCTGGCGAACAACTGCTTATCTATAATGACTCCATTCGTTGATGGTGGCGCTTTTAGCGAGGCGTCTTTTACGTCACCTGCTTTGTCACCAAAAATGGCACGCAATAGTTTTTCTTCGGGAGTAGGATCAGATTCACCTTTTGGTGTAATCTTACCGATAAGAATATCCCCTTCTTTAACCCAGGCACCCACGCGAATTACGCCATGCTCATCCAGATCCCTTGTTGTTTCTTCACTAACGTTCGGAATATCATTTGTTAATTCCTCTTCACCAAGTTTAGTATCTCTAACCTCGAGTTCAAAGTGCTCGATATGTAAAGAAGTAAAAATGTCTTCTCTAACAACTTTCTCAGAAATAACAATGGCGTCTTCGAAGTTATAACCTTTCCAAGGCATGAATGCCACTTTAAGATTCTGACCAAGAGCTAGTTCTCCTTTTTCCGTAGCATAGCCGTCACATAAAATCTGACCTTTTGTTACCCTGTCACCTTTTCTGACAATAGGTCTAAGGTTGATACAAGTACCTTGATTCGTACGAAGGAACTTTGTTAATTTATAAGATTTAAGACTATCTTCGAATGAAACCAACTGATCATCATCGGAACGATCATACCTAACTTTCACTTCAACAGCATCTACATATTCTACTTCACCATCCCCTTCGGCGTTGATAAGCATACGAGAATCTCTGGCCACTTTGCCTTCCAGTCCTGTACCGACAATCGGGGAACTTGGACGAACTAAAGGAACTGCTTGTCTTTGCATGTTAGATCCCATCAAGGCACGGTTAGCATCATCATTCTCAAGAAAAGGAATCATGGAAGCTGAAACACCTACAATTTGATTAGGCGCAACATCCATAAATTCAATTTCGGAAGGCGTGAGCACAGGAAATTCTCCCTGTTCCCTACATTTGATTCTGTCTCTTGTGAAAGCCCCTGAGCTATCAACCCTGGCATTTGCCTGAGCGATACGCTTAAGATCTTCACCTTCAGCAGACAAATAAATAGGATGATCTTCAATTTTTAATTTACCGTCCACAACTTCGCGGTAAGGGGTTTCAAGAAAACCCATTTTATTGACCTTAGCGTGTACGCATAAGGTTGAAATCAGACCGATATTTGGACCTTCAGGCGTTTCAATGGTACATAATCTACCGTAGTGAGAATAATGCACGTCACGGACTTCGAAGCCAGCTCTTTCACGAGATAAACCACCGGGTCCAAGGGCTGAAATTCTACGTTTATGCGTAATTTCAGAAAGAGGATTGGTTTGATCTAAGAATTGAGAAAGTTGACTGGTACCAAAAAAGGAGTTAATAACAGAAGAAAGTGTTCTGGCATTAATCAGATCAATAGGCGTGAACACCTCGTTATCTCTGACATTCATACGTTCTCTAATGGTACGGGCCATACGAGCCAATCCCACACCAAATTGCGCATATAGTTGCTCTCCCACATTACGAACCCTTCTGTTACTTAGATGATCTATATCATCAATATCCGCTTTTTGATTCATCAAACTAACCAAATACTTAACTATATTTATGATATCTTCCTTTGATAGGACAAGATTTTCATAACTGGCATTAAGATTAAGTTTTCGATTAATTTTGTATCTGCCAACCTCACCAAGATTGTATCTTTTATCAGAAAAGAACAATTTATCGATAATTCCACGAGCTGTTTCCTCATCGGGAGGATCAGTACCTCTAAGTTGTCTGTAAATATATTGAACCGCCTCCATTTCAGAAGAGGTCGGGTCTTTTTGCAAGGTGTTATAAATAATAGAATAATCCTGATCGATGTCTTCTTTTTGAAGAATGACGACATCGCAGGCTGCTTCCAAAATAAGATCAATATTATCATCATCCAGGAGAGAATCTCTTTCAAGGATAATTTCATTTCTTTCAATGGTTACGACTTCGCCAGTATCCTCATCGACAAAATCTTCGGTCCATGACCTTAACACTCTGGCAGCCAATTTACGACCGATTGACTTTTGCAATTCTTCCCTATTGGCAGGAATGATATCAGCGAGGTCAAAAATATCGAGGATAGCTTTATCAGAATCGAAACCGATGGCCCTTAGCAGGGTTGTAACAGGAAACTTCTTTTTTCTGTCGATGTATGCATACATGACAGTGTTGATATCCGTAGCAAATTCCATCCAGGCGCCTTTGAAAGGGATAACCCTGGCGGAATAAATTTTCGTTCCATTTGGATGCACGCTTTGTCCAAAGAACACACCAGGAGACCTATGTAATTGAGAAACAACTACCCTTTCCGCACCATTTATGACAAAAGTACCTCGAGGGGTCATGTAAGGAATATTACCTAAAAAGACATCTTGAACTATCGTTTGAAAATCAACGTGTTCAACATCGTTACAAGACAATTTAAGTTTGGCTTTAAGCGGCACATGAAAAGTAAGACCACGTTGAACACATTCTTCCATACTATAGCGAGGCGGATCGACGAAATAGTCTAGAAATTCAAGTTGGAAAATACTTCTGGCATCAGAAATAGGAAAATTTTCTTTGAAAACCTTATAGAGACCTTCATTCATTCTATTTTCCGGAGTAGTTTCTAATTGAAAAAACTCTTGAAAAGACTTTAACTGAATCTCCAAAAAATCAGGATATTCAGCGGGAAATTTAGTTTTCCCGAAACTTATTCTTTTTGACTCGAGAGCGAGTTCATTTCCATTGGATATCATCGGCACAAAATATTTTTCGGTAAGAACGAAACATTAGATCAACACGAGATATAATGCAATTCGAGACAATAAAGTTTAAAACGGCCATTACCAGTAAAACAAGTCACTTACAAAAAAAATGCCAAGAGGCTTAGCGATATAAACCATCGCTAAGCCACAAAGACACTTTCGCATTAATTGCCAAGACTGTAAGTCTGGATCATAATAAATTCGCAAATGAGCAAATAATTACTTAATTTCCACTTGAGCACCAGCGGCCTCAAGTTTTTCTTTTAAATCAGCAGCTTCTTCTTTAGAAACACCTGATTTCAGAGGAGTTGGAGCAGCGTCGACTAGGTCTTTCGCCTCTTTCAAGCCCAAATTAAGTAAAGTCTTAACTTCTTTAACTACTTGTAGTTTCGCAGCTCCGCCGGAAGCTAAAATAACGTCAAAAGAAGTTTGCTCTGCAGGAGCAGAAGAACCTGAATCACCACCTGAAGGAGCGGCCATAGATACAGCAGCAGCTGCTGGTTCTATACCATATTCATCCTTTAAAATAGCAGCAAGTTCATTGACTTCTTTAACCGTCAGATTGACAAGCTGTTCCGCAAAAGCTTTCAAATCCGCCATTGTGTTTCGTTTTAAGATTAAATAATAATTTTATGTGCGGGTTAGCTTGGAAGCCTAACCTAGGGGGAATGCGCTAATTAAGCGCGTTCCTGCAGTGTTTTCACCAAACCAGCAATCGTTTGACCACCAGATTGAAGAGCACTGATTACATTTCTTGCTGGAGACTGTAACAGACCGATAACCTCCCCAAGCAATTGTTCTTTCGATTTTAGCTTAGTTAAAGCCTCTAACTGATCATCACCGATAAACACGGCGGTGTCAATGTAGGCAGCTTTTAGAAGTGGTCTATCATTCCCGGCACGAAATTCCTTTAAAACTTTGGCGGGAATATTCGCAGCACCTTCAGCATAGAGAACAGCTGTAGGTCCTTTTAATTCACCAAAGATTGCCTCATAATTCTTTTCTGAGGCAGCAGATTCAAGTGCTTTGCGAATGAGCGTATTTTTAATTACCCTCATTTGAACTCCTCTCTCAAAACACAATCTTCTGAAATTATTAATTTTTTCAACGGATAGAGTTGAAGCATCTGTAATGTAGAAAAAATCTAAATTAGCAAATACACCTTTCAATTCTTCAATTACCGCTGTTTTTTCCTGTTTGGTCATTTCCGATTAACTTTAATGATTAGCGAACGACTTTAGGGTCAACCTTAATACCTGGGCTCATCGTGCTCGCCACAGTAATTGATTTCATGTAGATACCCTTTGCACTGGAAGGCTTCATACGAAGCAAAGTAGAGAGTAACTCATTGGCATTCTCTGCAAGCTTATCGGCAGTAAAAGATACGCGACCGATAGAAGCATGAATAATACCATATTTATCTACTCTAAATGAAATTTTACCTGATTTAACATCGGCAACAGCTTCACCCACATTCATGGTAACAGTACCTGTTTTTGGATTAGGCATAAGGTTTCTTGGACCTAATATTCTACCTAAACGTCCCACCTGTGCCATAACCTGTGGCGTTGCTATAACGACATCAACATCAGTCCAACCACCCATTACTTTCTGAATAAGTTCCTCAAGACCTGCATAATCAGCCCCTGCATCAAGGGCTTCCTGAACTTTATCTGGGGTACAAAAAACAGCTACTTTTTTAGTTTTACCTGTTCCGTGAGGTAAACTCACTGTTCCACGAAGAGATTGATCTGGTTTTCTGGGATCAACGCCCAAACGAGCATGGATATCAACCGAGGCATCGAATTTAGTTGTATTAACTTCTTTAACCAAAGCTACTGCTTCGTCAAGAGAATACAACTTTTCCCGATTTACCTTCGGATCGACCAAGGCTCTTTTTTTTCCTACTTTAGTCATATAAAATAATTTTGAGGTAATATCATTTATACTGTTAGGTATAAACTCCCTACATTAAAAATTAATTTTCAGCTGCAGACCACGGTGCATCACCATTAACGGTAATACCCATACTTCTTGCCGTTCCAGCAACCATTTTCATGGCAGAATGAATCTCAAAGCAATTTAAATCAGGCATTTTTACCTCCGCAATAGTTTTAATCTGATCCCATGAAACGGAACCAATTTTATTTCTATTTGGTTGGGCAGACCCTTTCTTAGCTTTGGTAGCTTCAATAAGCTGAATGGCCACAGGTGGTGTTTTAACGATAAAATCAAAAGACTTATCTTTGTAAACCGAAATAACGGTTGGAAGAATTTGTCCCATTTTATCTTGCGTTGCAGCATTAAAACGCTTGCAAAACTCCATAATATTTACACCCTTAGAACCTAAGGCAGGACCAATAGGAGGCGCTGGATTAGCTTGACCACCTTTTACCTGTAATTTAATTAAAAATCCAATTTCCTTTGCCATATCACTACATTTTTAGAACCTCATATCCTCCTTTGGAAGCGTCTTCAAGGCTCACATACCTGGAAGAACAAAATTGAATAATCAGAACTTATATAAAAAAAATCAACTGGTTTTTTCAACCTGCATGAAATTCAATTCAACTTCAGTGCCCCTGCCAAATATTTTGACAATAACTTTCAGTTTCTTTTTGTCTTCGTTAATTTCCTGAATATCTCCAACGAACTCAGTAAACGGACCGTCAACAATTTTAATAGTTTCCCCCACTATGAAAGGCTCTATGAGCGCTTCAGCAGACTCTTGAGACTCATCTACTTTTCCAAGTAACCTATTAGCCTCTGCTTCACGCATAGGAATAGGCGTATTTTTACCCAAAAAATGAATAACGTTTTGAAGATTTTGAACCCCTGTTACAACGTCTCCAGAAAGTTTGCCTTCTGTGGCCTCAATAAGAATATAGCCTGGGAGGATATTTCTCTCCGAGACTACTTTTTTACCATTTCTAATTTTATATACCTTTTCAAGTGGTACTACCACCTGAAAAATAAAACCAGACCATTCATTACGCTGAATTTCTGTATCCAGACGCTCCTTTATTTTCCGTTCTTTTCCACTTATTACGCGGAGAGAATACCACCTTTTTTCTTCGGACATTTAACAGTATATTGAATAACAGATAATTAGAGTCCGTAGATCAAATCAAGCAAGGTACTCGAAAAAACATCCATTATAAAAACGATAAGAGCCAACAAAAGGCTAGCTACTACCACAAGGATAGCGTTTTCTTGAAGGCTTACCCAGGAAGGCCACGTTACTTTGTTTACAAGTTCGTCGTAACTCTCTCTGAGATAAAGTTTTAATGATTCCATAATAAAGATATTTTAAGCAGCACGGGCGGGAGGACTTGAACCCCCAGCCTACGGTTTTGGAGACCGTCGCTCTACCAGTTGAGCTACGCCCGTAAAATAAAAGTAAGGTTTCATTGCTGAAACCTAACTTTTATTGATTTCCCCAAAAAGGGTTTATTCTAATATTTCAGTAACCTGACCTGCACCAACGGTACGACCACCTTCGCGGATAGCGAAACGTAATCCTTTTTCCATTGCGATTGGGTTAAGTAAAGTAACTTCTAAGGAAACGTTATCCCCTGGCATTACCATCTCAACATTCTCTGGTAATTTAACATCACCAGTAACGTCTGTAGTACGGAAGTAAAACTGTGGGCGGTAACCGTTAAAGAATGGTGTATGACGACCACCTTCATCTTTACTTAGCACATAAGTCTCACATTTGAAACGAATATGGGGTTTTACTGAACCAGGAGCACAGATAACCATACCACGACGAATCTGAGATTTTTCAATACCTCTTAAAAGTAAACCGGCATTGTCACCAGCCTCACCTCTATCCAATAATTTGCGGAACATCTCTACACCAGTACAAACTGAAGTCAAAGCTTTATCTTCCTTATCCATCATACCTACAATCTCCACAGGATTACCAACATTGATAACTCCTCTTTCGATACGACCCGTTGCCACTGTACCACGACCTGTGATAGAGAATACATCTTCGATAGGCATTAAGAATGGCTTATCAGTTAAACGGACAGGATTAGGGATATCATTATCCACTGCATCCATCAATTCCTTGATTTTACCAACATAAAAAGGATCGTCTTCTAGTGCTTTCAATGCAGAACCTTGAATTACAGAAGCTTTATCGCCATCAAAACCATAGGTATCAAGCAATTCGCGAACTTCCATTTCAACTAATTCAAGCATTTCAGGGTCCTCAACGATATCCACTTTATTCATGAATACAACTAACTTTGGTACACCTACCTGACGAGCAAGCAGAATGTGTTCCCGCGTTTGAGGCATAGGACCGTCTGTAGCTGCAACAACGATAATAGCTCCATCCATTTGAGCTGCACCCGTAACCATGTTTTTAACATAATCCGCGTGACCAGGACAATCTACGTGAGCATAGTGTCTGTTAACCGTCTCGTACTCAACGTGAGCAGTATTAATGGTAATACCACGCTCCTTTTCTTCCGGAGCAGCGTCAATTGAATCATACGATCTTTTTTCCGCAAGACCATCTTTTGAAAGAACATAACTTATCGCGGCAGTCAGGGTTGTTTTGCCATGATCTACGTGACCGATAGTACCAATGTTTACGTGTGGTTTATTCCTTTCGAATGTACCTTTAGCCATCAGTTTTGATTTTTAAAATATTAATTCAATAAACAAGAAAATCTCCGGAATACTAGAGCCAATGAGGGGAATTGAACCCCTGACCCCTTCCTTACCATGGAAGTGCTCTACCCCTGAGCTACATCGGCTGTTATTATCGGAGTTATAAACTATAAAGAGCGGGCGAAGAGACTCGAACCCTCGACCCTCAGCTTGGAAGGCTGATGCTCTACCAACTGAGCTACACCCGCTTAACAAAAAATAAATGTACAAAATTTGATACATTTATTAGTGGGGGTGATAGGAATCGAACCTATTCAGACATAGTCACCAGATTTACAGTCTGGCCCGGCTCTCCAGCTCCGGCGCACCCCCGATTCTCCAATTATGAAGAAAATTTCAAATGAATTTACTTCTTTAAGTAAATTTAAAAGAGCCAGCAGAGGGACTCGAACCCCCGACCAGCTGATTACAAATCAGCTGCTCTACCAACTGAGCTATGCTGGCTGACTATCTACTTTCACACTTTACTTCTAAAGCCTTTTCCGAAAGCGAGGCAAAGATAAATAGTCTTTGTAACTAATCCAAAGGATTTCAAAAAAAATATCAATTTATTTTCTGCGGCTTTTATATCTTTCAATTTTACGTCTCAATGAATCTATCGCTTCATCGGTGGCAGCTTCGAAGGTCTTTTTACTCGATTTCACAAACAACACCTCTCCAGGAACATGTACACTTAGCTCTACTACTTTTTCTTTTATTTGCCCCGCATTTTCAAGTTTTAACATAACCTGAGCGCGAATAATTCTGCCAAAAAAAAGATTCAATTTTTCAACACGATGCTCAATGAACAACTTTAATTTTTGGTCTGCATGAAAGGAAACCGCTTGCATGTCAATACTCATAGTAACTAGTTTTAAAAATGAATAAAGTGAATTTTTCTAGCCATTTATATCTGGCTCGGTACGCTGCGCTTTGGGATGTGCCTGATTATAAATTTTTTTTAAACGTTCAACAGAGTTATGCATATATACCTGGGTGGCAGCCAGACTAGAATGCCCTAACAATGCCTTTACTGATTGAATATCTGCTCCGTTACTCATTAAATGGGTAGCAAAAGTATGTCGTAACAAATGAGGCCCTTTATTCTCAATACTCGTCACCGTCTCCAGGTAACGAATGCTCACCATGTAAATGAAACGGGTGTAAACATTTCTTCCTTTATCTGTCACAAAAAATGTGTCAGCCCCCTTTGAAAATAAGGTATTTCTTTCCTCCCGGTAAGCTGTCATCAACCCATACAGAGCATCGGAAACAGGTATTACTCTCGCTTTACCTCCTTTACCTAATACCTTAATTTCTTTTCTCTCCCACTGAATATCAGCATCTCTAAGGTTAGCCACTTCCGCTCTCCTCATACCTGTTCCGTATAACAATTCAAGTATTAAACGGTCTCGATTCCCTTGAAAATCAGACGAAAACATATGACCTGTCCAAAGTTTTTCCATACCCTCAATAGATATAAACCTTGGAAGCCTCTTGGGGATTTTGGGTAATGGTAAACGAAGTGCCGGATTCACTTCAATCTTGTCTATTCGTTGTAAAAACCTGTAAAAAGCCCTGATTCCTGCCACTCTTCTTCTAATTACCGAGGACTTATTGCCCTTGTTTGCCATAAATACAACCCAAGACCTTATTATTTCAGTATCTACTGATGTCCAATGATATACCACATTTTGACTGTCAAGAAATGCTTTAAAATACTGTATGTCGTCTCCGTAACCTCTCAGTGTTTCCGGGGAAACTCTTCTTTCTCCTTCAAGATAGTTTAAAAACAACGCTACGTAAGTGTCTTGCATATCTAACATACTCTATGGATGATTGAGTCCTTAATATACAAATAAAAACGAATGCAGTCAAGTTTATATAATATTATTCAACCATTATTTTTTCATAATATTGAAAAAATTGCCTCAAATCTGATGTTAATTTTAGATTAATTTGATTTTGTTGAAGATAGCTTTCCATCCGTTTTTCTTTCGAGCCTGTTAAATTTATCCAGGCATTTTTATTATTCTGTATTTCCTCCCAGTCTCCCTTCATAGATTTGGCAAAATAAATAGTTTTCAAGTAATAGTATGCGTTTTTATCTCCTACAGATAAAGCTACATGATATGTAGGTTCCTTTTTTTTAAGAATGGAAAGAGATACCACTTTGAGTGTTGGACCGTCAAAAATTAATTCATAAAAATCCTCCTCCCCTACTGAATCAATACCCAGCACTTTGCCATTGATATATGTTTTAAGAATATTACCTGCCGGATCGAACGTTTGAATTTTTTTTATGGCCATATTATCAATTCCCTTGATACCCCCTTTCATTTTAAACTCCACTAATTTTTCAAGTAAGTTGATTCTCATTTTGTACCCAGCAATTGAATCGGATGCGTTCGGATCATATCTTTTCACTATTTCTTTAAAAAATACCACCGCTGAACTTCTGAAAATCGAATCCAAATATATATTGCCCATTAATTTCCCCGGCTTTTCAGCTATTCCATAAATGGGTGCCGAATTATTAGGCCTGAATTCACCATAATTAAACTCATCACGAGTCGTTTGATACAACTCCTCTTGAGAAAATATCATGAAAGGAATGAAGCAACAGATAATAAAAAATAGTTTTTCCATCATTAAAGTTTAATTTTCAGCACCATAAAAATCCAAATACTCATCACCAGGTTCATATAAAAGATATTCAAATATCAGGTTCATCATCTCATCTTTTGTGCCCCAACCATACCTTACATTTGCTGGCGGGAAATAGGGGTTTTTAGGATTATTTTTTGTGTTATCAAACGTTGCCTCCGCATAAATGACGGAGCCGCGAGGGATTTTGAGCAAATTATTGAACTGGTAGGTTTGCTGCCAGTTAAAATCCCATTCCGGAATATGTATTAGTGGTATCATATCACCGTCAGGCGTAATTGCGAACGATTTAAATGATTTTCCCAGTAAATGCATGTGTGGCAAAACACTTAATAATGATAAATCAACTGGTAAAACAGGTGACCTCATATAGAAGGTAATCACGGTATCGGGTTGAAATTCAAAGGGTTTATTCGTCACCCAGGTTTCATCAAAAACTAAGGTTTCAATGATTCTTCTTGGCTTTCCTTTGGCATAATAAAGATGAATTTCTGATTGATCGGATTCCTCCTTTGCAGATGGAGCATAATGCATATTTACCACCAGATCTGCATTAGCGGGAAGTACCTTTGCCACACCATCGGGGTAAAAAAGAGGGAAATTACCAGGAACCCACCCTGTCCAAAATGAATTGGCCAGAGGTATATTCATTTTTTCCAGTTGAGGACCAGCCTGCCAAACAGAAGTAGCATCGAAAGGCCGAATTCTTTTGGTAGTATCAATCATAATCCTGCTATGGTGCGCGAGGGTCTTATTTTTGGGAACAAAGCCAACACCCCGCAAAAATATGGGCGAAGGATTATCCACAGGAATAACAAAAAATCTATACTGCTCTTCGTTATCCCCCGGAATGATAAATGGTTTTTGAAAGGCAACGATTTTATCGGGAGAAGGCCATTTTAAAATATTCACTGCCCCTTTTTTTTGTGGTAATCCTTCCGCTGCACCACTTTTAATCCAGGTAAGTATTTTATTTAACGATTGCTCTGATAAGGCACGTTGATTATGAAAAGTTCTGAATAAAGTATCGGCGTGCCAGGGAGGCATATATTTAGACTCAACCACCATTTCAATCATGCTTGCTCTTTTTTTTACATCTTCATAACTTTCCAATGAAAAGGGTGCCGTTTGACCTTTCCTATGGCAGCCAGTGCAATGTTCATCGATAATTGGCTTGATGTCAATGAAATAAGTTAACGAATCTGAGCAGAACCCATCATTCCCAACGATTAAAAATACCAATACCAAAAAAATATTTAAATGCAGTGACCCAGACATATTGAAATAATAATTTACAAAAAGCTTTAAGTTACGTTTCCATTTAACGAACAAAGAACTATTCTTTTAAAATTAACTAAATAATATTTAATTCTTCTGTTTATTTAATTTTAAACAATCAACGAAACGTTGAAAAAATGTATTGTGGCATTTTAAAAGAAAAAGGAAGTTGATTAGTTAAAAATGCAACCGATAGGATCCGTTTTAAAAATCAATACAGGTTGATTATTCAATTGAGCCATTAACGCATTTTTCAAATATAAATGCTGGGTGATTGTCCTTGTTTTCCCTAAGGCATAAAACCAATCATCGGTAGCACCACGGTAAACAATTTCAGCATCGGCATTAAAAAACAAAACCTCAGGAGTAACATTAACGCTTAAATAATTTGCCAGATGATTCTCTTTATCTATAAACCACTGGAAAGGGATTTTATATTTTTTCATAAAACCCTTTGCCATTTTACTTTCTTCATAAGAAGTGAAAACCCCAATAAAGGTAAACTCAGGAAATTCTAGTGCTAATTTTTTCCAGATATTAGGATATTTATTACAAATCGGACACTCTGCATTCATCCAGATAAAAACATTCCCTTTTGGGTTCAGTGATATTGATTTTGGAATAAGGTAAGGAAGGCTATCTTTTTTACTGCAAAATAAATACGAACTACCTTCAAACGAAAACAGGCTTGGAAAAGAAAAAATACTAAAAAAAAGGGAAATAATAAGATACCTCATAAAAAAAATTGCTCCCCGAAAATAAGTATCGGGGAGCAATAAAACTAATAAAGAAGAATAATATTATTTTTTGGGTGTAAGTAGCACGGTGGCTTTGTCACCATAACCATTTACCCAAGCATAGCTAATGGTGCCATCATCATTTACTTTGCCAGAAGCAGTGGTTTTCTCACCGAAAGGTTCAGTAAAATCTGGAAACTTAATGGTTCCGCAAACATCAAACAAAGTAGCCTCCATTTTTGTAGTAGCTGAAATACCATAAACACCGTACCATTTTAAATAAAGGCCGGCGCTCCAATCGGAAATAGTATATTTTCCATCCCCTGTTTTTGTCAGTTTTACTTCTTTTGTCTCCGTAAATACACCTTTACAACAGTCATCGGTAGATGTACCTGAAGTAGTAGCGATGTAAGTGCCTTCGATTTTAGAATTACAAACGACAGCCCAGTTGATATCGCAATTAGCCCCAGGAAATTCTGAACAAACAGAATCGGACCAGGAGTCAAAAAAGCGACCATCTGCAGTGGTAAATGCCCAAGTCATTTTAAAACCATCATCGGCCGTAAAACGAACAGATGAAGTTCTGTCTTTCTTAAAGGTATTACTGAATACAGAAACCTTTCCTTTGCCATCACCATAATCAAAAGTAGCATCTTTGAATGCAGTATAAACATCATTTGGAGATATGCTAAATTTAGCATAAGCTCTATTGGCAGGAACGGCACTACCTTCTAAAGTTTTCACTTTTTTAGTACCATGATTAGCTACCCGGGGATTTCCTTCCGCATCGACGTAGGACTCCTTGAAATTGACAAAAATGTCCATTTTGGTAACTGTATTAATTTTATCTATAGATATCCATTGCAATTCAATACTAATTGGCGTGGTCATATCTTTATAGAAGAAACTCGTAGCTGAGCCAGCGGCATAATTAGTTTGGATCCCAGAAAATCCTGTCTCTGTCATAAACAACATCCTTTGCTGTTTTCGCATTAGGATTCAATGTCAGTTCCTCTTGTGGATAAGGTAAACGAACAGGGAATTTACGAGGAGCAAGGATTGGATCCTGGATAGTGTTAGGGAAACCAGTTCTGCGGTAGAAGTTATATAATTCGTAACCATTACCCCAGCTAGTAAACCAAAGCTGCTTTCCAACGACATTTAATTTGGCGTTGTTATTGGCAGCATTGTCATAACGGCTCATCCATAAATCGACATAAGCTTTTGTATCCAGAACACGTCCATCGACCATAGTAATTGGAGGAGCCACTGCATTTACATCAGTTGCTCTACTAAATGTTACTACTTTACCGATATGATCTTCGATTGCTTTTTTGAATAAAGCCTTTGCATCACCAGCTACGCCAAGAGAGAGGATAGCTTCAATTTGGTGATAAAGGACGTTTACAGAAGTTAAAGCGGGGAAAATACCTCCACCTGATGCACGATTTGCTGCGGGAATAGCTGGTGCCGCGATATCATAATAACCACCTGCAGGATAAACACCTGGAATAAGTCTGAAGTCACCATCTAAAGGAACAC
>JAJTER010000188.1 GCA_021299835.1 Saprospiraceae bacterium
CGTCGTTGGTCATCTTAATCAAAAACCCAGAATTTATGATGGTGAAAAACATGGTGGATATTACACCAAAGCGGATATTAGAGAAATTGTAGCCTATGCTTCAGAAAGAAATATTACGGTTATTCCTGAGATTGAAATGCCTGGTCATGCTACGGCAGCCGTTGCAGCCTATCCGGAACTAGGTTGTACAGGAAAGGACTTAGAAGTACCAAGAGAATGGGGTGTGAAAGAAGATGTTTACTGTCCGTCAGAGGCTACTTTTACCTTTTTAGAGGATGTTCTCACAGAAATAATTCCTTTGTTTCCAAGTCCATATATTCATATTGGCGGTGATGAATGCCCTAAAAAGCAGTGGAAAGAAAGTGCTTTAGCACAGTCAGTTATGAAACGGGAGGGGCTAAAAGATGAGGATGCCTTGCAGAGTTATTTTATAAAACGGATGGAAGCCTTTCTTAAAACCAAAGGTAAAAAACTCATTGGCTGGGACGAGATTCTGGAGGGTGGTCTCGCTCCTGACGCTACCGTTATGTCCTGGCGAGGCATTAAAGGAGGTATTGAAGCTGCCCACTTGGGTCATGACGTTATCATGAGTCCTAATACCTTTTGCTATTTTGACTATTATCAGTCTGATGCACCTGGAGAACCCTTAGCTATTGGAGGAAAATTAACGGTGGAAAAAGTCTATTCTTTTGATCCCATTCCCGATGAATTACCAGCAGAAACGCATAAACATATATTAGGAGGGCAAGGAAATATCTGGACAGAGTACATTTCAACGTTGCCAAAACTCCGATACATGGCTTACACCCGCATGCTTGCCCTTTCTGAAGTACTTTGGACGCCTGTTGCAAAAAAAGAATTTTTACCCTTTGCTGTAAGACTTAACAAACATATCGACTATTGGAAAACTAAAAATATAGATTTCGCCAATCATTTATTTGAAATCAAACCGACTTTAACAACAAAGGAAGTAGGATTAGAGGTAGCATTGACTCCATTGGTTCCCTGGGGAGAAATAAGATATACTCTTGATGGAACGGATCCGAAAAGTACCTCTGCTGTATATACCAATCCTTTGCTGCTAACCAAAAAGACCGTTGTAAAAACACAGTCTTTTGTTCAGAGCCAAGCTAAAGGATATCCCATTTCAATAGATTTCTTACCTCATAAAGGTTTACAAGCCAAAATATTATCAAAAACTACCCCTTCAAAAACATACAAGGGAGCGGGAGAAAGAGGATTAATCAACGGGATTTCTGGGAGTAAAACTCAGTTTAACGATGGGGAATGGCAGGGTGTTACGCCAGGTGAACCGTTCAGTATGAAGTTAAGCTGGACGGAAAAACAATCGATTAAAGGCATTCAATTCCATGCCTTTAACGATCCTGAGTCATGGATTTACTTACCATCGGAAGCTACTATTTATACCTCACAGGACGGAAATACATTTTCCAAGGCCTGCGAAACCAAGATTACTGAAAACAAAGACACCAAGACCCTTGCGGTGGATATACCCTGCAAAATTACATCTCAGTTTATCGAAATTAAGATACCTGCCATGGGAACCATACCTGTTAACAAACCAGGTGCTGGTAACCAGGCCTGGTTATTTTTAGATGAAATACGGGTCTATTAATTAACTGAAAAAAACATTTTCATGAATTTATCTATGTTGGACTGGGGCATCATTTTTGCCTTTTTTGCCGTCACCTTATTCATTGGGCTTTACGCCTCCCGGGGCGCTGGAAAGAGTTACTCAGAATTTTTTCTTTCAGGAAGAGACATGTCCTGGTGGCTTTTAGGGGTTTCAATGGTAGCAACCACTTTTTCTGCAGATACCCCCAATCTGGTTACAGATTTGGTAAGAACCCATGGAGTAGCTGGTAACTGGTCCTGGTGGGCTTTTCTACTAACGGGTATGCTTACCGTATTTGTGTATGCACGACTTTGGAGAAGGTCAGGTGTTTTGACAGACTTAGAATTTTACGAACTTCGATACAGTGGAAAACCTGCCGCTTTTTTACGTGGCTTCAGAGCTATCTATCTTGGTGTCTTTTTCAATGTCATGATTATGGCTACGGTTTCATTGGCAGCCATAAAAATCGGAGCCGTTATGCTCGATTTAAAACCGGTTGAAACCTTGCTAATCACCTCTATTATAACCGTAATTTATACTTCTCTAGGCGGCTTAAAAGGCGTGGTACTCACCGATTTCTTTCAATTTATCTTAGCTATGGCGGGAATGGTCATTGCTGCCGTATATATCGTAAATCTACCTGAGGTAGGTGGATTGAGTAAAATGCTCGCTCACCCTAACGTGTCAGGCAAATTAAATTTTTTACCTGACTTTTCCGATTCCAAGCAATTAATACCCTTGTTTCTAATGCCTTTAGCTGTACAATGGTGGAGTGTTTGGTACCCTGGGGCAGAACCCGGCGGTGGAGGTTATATTGCGCAAAGAATGTTATCGGCAAAAGATGAGAAAAACGCGGTAACGGCTACCCTATTTTTCAATATTGCCCATTATGCCCTTCGTCCCTGGCCATGGATCCTCATTGCCCTGGCAAGTTTAATTGTTTTTCCTGACATAGCTTCATTACAAGCTGCTTTCCCCCATCTTGATCCCAAAGTGGTGAAAAATGATTTGGCATTTTCTGCCATGCTAAATTTACTTCCTGCCGGACTCATAGGATTACTCATTGCAGCATTACTTTCAGCATTTATGTCCACTATTTCAACCCATTTAAACTGGGGATCAAGCTATGTGGTAAATGATTTTTACAAGCGATTTTTAAGACCTGATGCGCCTCAAAATGAACTGGTTAACGTTGGACGAATCTCCACCGTTGTCTTGATGATTATGGCAGCTTTGTTGGCATTAGCTTTAGAAAATGCGCTTCAGGCTTTCAATATATTATTACAAATCGGTGCAGGAACAGGCTTAATATTTATCCTTCGTTGGTTTTGGTGGAGAGTTAACGCATACAGCGAAATTACCGCTATGGTTGTTTCCTTTATGCTCGCCTTATACTTTGAATTGGGTATGGAAAATCCGCTGCCAGAGCATATCAAACTATTGGCCGGCGTTGGTATAACTACTTTAGCCTGGGTTACAGTTACTTTTTTAACAGCACCATCTTCACAGGAGACAATGCTCCGATTTTTTAAATTAATTCAACCTTCACCAACTGGTTGGAAACCTGTTATTGAAAAAGGTATTGCCTCAGGTGAACTCGATACAAATGAGATTATTCCAGGCAAACTTCCAAATCAGATATTAGGCATGTTCCTTGGTTGTATCCTGGTTTATTCTGCGCTATTTTCAATTGGATTTATCATTTACGGCAATATGATGCCCGCTCTACTAAGTGGCTTTGTTGCCCTAATAAGTGGTTATTTGATGCTTAAAAACTGGGATAAGATTTATTGATCTTGAAAGTCAAAACAAATTTTTTATTATAAAAATTCCTATTAAGGGGTGACTTTTGTCACCCCTTAATTTTTTCATTACTAACTACATTTACATCAAAATGTAGTTGTATGACCTTACATCCACCCGAACAGCAGGTTATCCCCAATAATAAAAATACATCATCCATTATTGCTCAGGCAAGATGCGCACACTGTGGAGAACCTTGTTTACCTAATGAAGAGCAAAATCCTGCCTTCTGTTGTGAAGGTTGTCAGACGGTCTATCAAATATTGGATAAAAATAATCTTTGCGCCTATTATTCTTCAGCTGATTTAGCTCTCACCAGTCTTAAAGACAAGGAAAATCTTCATTTTGAGTATTTAGATGATGATGATTTGGAAAACCAAATCTTATTTTTCAGAAGCCCCAATATAGACAATTAGCCGAATTATTGGATAAAATAGGTTATCCACCCCTCATTAGATTGAATAAAGCACAAAAAAAACAATCCTCCAGCCCTTCCAACGATCTTATTTATCAAATCGGAGTGGCAGGTTTTGCCTTCGGAAATAGCATGCTTTTTAGCTTTCCTGAATATCTGGGACTGACTAAAGATTCTGATCCGTTCATTGTGCTAATACTGGGTTATTTAAATCTAAGTTTAGGTATTCCCGTCCTTTTTTATAGCGCCCGGGAATATTTTATTTCTGCCTGGAAAGGATTAAAAATCAGGGACTATAACTTAGATATACCCATTGTTGTGGGCGCAACCACTCTTTTTGTCAGAAGTGCTTATGAAATCATTTCACAAACAGGCTCCGGATATATGGACAGCCTGGCAGGATTTTTATTTTTCCTGCTGGCGGGCAAATGGTTTCAGGAAAGAACCTATAAGGAAATTGCTTTCGACAGGGATTACCAATCTTACTTTCCCATTGCGACAACCAAAATCACGGCTGAAGGTTTCGAAAATATTTCTCTTCCTTAATTAAAAAAAGGGGATGAAATTTTATTGAAAAATGGTGACCTAATTCCTGCCGATGGTCTGCTAAATTGTGCCTCTACTTCTATAGATTATAGTTTTGTAAGCGGAGAAGCTGCTTTAATTCCTGTTATAAAAGGAGAAAAAGTATATGCAGGAGGAAAATGGCATGGTCAGGAAGGTTCAGTCTTACTCCGTGAATCTGTTTCGCAAAGTTATTTAACCCAATTGTGGAATGATCCTGCTTTTCAAAAAGAGGAAAACAATGTCAGGGTACAACTCACTGGTCAAATATCAAAATACTTTACTTTTACAATATTCACCATAGCTATTTTAACCCTAATATACTGGTATTCAACAGATAAATCTATCGCTCTCAATGCATTTACCGCGGTATTGATTGTTGCCTGTCCCTGCGCTGTGGCTTTATCGGTTCCTTTTACTTATGGGAATGTGCTCCGAATATTAGGAAAACAGCATTTTTTTATAAAAAATGTAGCCGCCGTTGAAGCCATTTCCAATATTGATACTTTTGTTTTTGACAAAACGGGAACTATTACGTCTTCGCAGATTCAACAAAGCAAGTATGAAGGTAAACCACTTTCGCCCAATGAAATAGATCTCATTATAAATCTTACTGCCTCTTCTACCCATCCCGTGAGTAAGACGATTTATGACTATTTTTTTAAAGGTAATGTTGAAAAATTACAAATTACAGCATGGGAAGAAGAAATTGGCAAAGGATTAAAGGCGGTCATAGACAGTCATCAAATCCTTATCGGATCGGCCCAATGGATACAAGTTCCAGGGGAAGACCGAGAAAAGGGAAATGTATTTATTGAAATTGACGGCAACTATAAGGGGTATCTTTCCTATCAAAGGACTTGGAGGGAAGGAGCGGCCCCATTTATGGACTGGGCAAAAAGCAAGGGAGAAACCTATATTTTATCCGGCGATAATGATAATGAGAAGGAAAAATTGAGTCAATATTTCAATATACCTATTGAAAACATGTATTTCAAACAGACGCCAACCGATAAATTAGCTTTTATCAAAACATTACAATTAAAAGGGAGGAAGGTATTTATGTTGGGTGACGGGTTGAATGACGCGGGTGCCTTACGACAAGCAAATTTTGGTATGGTGATTTCCGAAAACCAAAATAATTTTACGCCTGCATCTGATGTTATCCTGGCAGCCAGCAAGTTAGATAAACTGACAGGGTACCTGATGTATGCCATAAAAAGTAAAAAACTGGTTTACCTGGCTTATGGCTTTGCCCTCATTTATAATGCCATAGGACTTTATTTTGCCGTACAGGGCGCGTTATCACCTGTTGTAGCAGCCATTCTCATGCCAACCAGCTCCATAACTGTGGTAATTTGGGGACTAAGTACGACTACTTATTTTGCCAGAAAACTTTATTAGGATTACCCAAAATAAGGAAGATTAGGAAGATGATAAATATCATTTCTTCATCAGACAAATGTCATAATAATGTCACAGCATTCCTTTTAATTTTCGAAAAATTTCAAAGGCATGCGTATCATCTTAGTATTGATTTTCCTTAGTCTGATTCTTGCTTTACTTTTTTTAGCAGCCTTTTTCTGGGCTGTAAAAAATGGGCAATATGAGGACGATCACACGCCATCGATTCGCATGCTTTGGGAAGATCAGAAACCAAAAGATTTATCACAAGAAGAATGAGAATGGCAAACTTAGAAACTTTTTATTATGACAACAAAATTGTCAGAAATTTCGCCATTGCGACCATTATATGGGGCATTGTTGGCATGCTGGTAGGGTTAATCGCTGCTTTTCAATTAATTTTTCCAGTACTTAATTTAGGCATCGCCGAAATAACCTACGGCAGAATACGACCATTACACACCAATGCAGCCATTTTTGCCTTTGTAGGAAATGGCATTTACATGGGAGTATATTACTCCCTGCAAAGACTTTTGAAGGCCAGGATGTTCAGTAATTTCTTAAGTCAATTCCATTTCTGGGGCTGGCAATTAATTATTGTATCCGCAGCCGTAACGCTACCTCTAGGATTAACCAGTGCCAAAGAATATGCTGAATTGGAATGGCCCATCGACCTTGCTATAGCTGTGGTATGGATTGCATTTGGTATTAATCTGATCGGAACCTTGATTAAACGGAGAGAAAACCACCTTTACGTGGCCATTTGGTTTTATATAGCCACCTGGATAACCATCACGGTTTTACATGTGGTCAATAATCTGGAAATCCCGGTAAGTTTATGGAAATCGTATGGGGTTTTTGCCGGTGTTCAAGACGCGCTTATACAATGGTGGTATGGACACAACGCCGTGGCATTTTTCCTGACCACCCCTTATTTGGGACTCATGTATTATTTCCTACCGAAGGCAGCAAACCGACCCGTCTATTCTTATAAATTATCTATCATCCATTTTTGGGCGCTCATATTCATCTACATTTGGGCAGGTCCTCACCATTTGTTGTACACGTCCCTACCCGATTGGGCCCAA
>JAJTER010000069.1 GCA_021299835.1 Saprospiraceae bacterium
AAACCATTAACCTTTTTTTTAGGAGATTCCCCTTTATTTCAACAGCCCGGCGGTCGGAAAGCCCCTCTATATAGGTAATTAATTTATAATATATTGTTGGAACGGCCATAAAGACGGTAAGAGAGGGAATTTCCAGTAATTCCACCACTTCTTTAGGATCAAATCTGGGAAAAAAAATACAGGTTGCACCTACCCAAAGGGAACAACAAACGACATTAATGATTCCATGAACATGATGCAATGGCAGCACACACAGGGTTCTATCTTTACCTTCCCATTTCCATGCCTTATGCAGCATTTCAATTTGAGCCTTTATATTTGCGTGGGTAGTCACTACCCCTTTAGGTAAATTTGTCGTTCCGCTGGTATATAAAATCATGGCTTTCCTCGACAAATTCAAAACGGGAAGAGATTTTTCAGGGAACATTCTGGAATGCATCATCCCTGAAATGGAAAATAAGCGAACAGGTCTTTTCCCCTGGCATAGAGGTTCTAATAATGGCAAATATTCGTCAGAGGCGACAATGAAATCCGCCTCCGTATCTTGAATAACGTAATCAAGAGATGGAGGCGGATAGGTTAAACAGAGTGGAACTGCTATTCCACCAGCAATCCAAATAGCCCATTGAACAGAAACATAATCGACGCCAGGATTTACCATAAAAGCTACCCTGGCTTCTGCAAGATCATCCTTTTGACCTAAAAGTAAGGTAGCAAAATGTTGCGCACGATGAATAATCGAACCATATTTCCATGCCTCACCTTCTGAATAAACAGCTACCTGATCTTTATATCTTTTTGCTCTTTTAACTATTTCATAACACATAATGCTACTCTTTGTAAGGAGTCATTTTAGGGCTAATAAAGTGCATAATGGCCCATGCCAGCATATACATCAGACCACAAACGAAGAAAATGATATTATAACCTGCGGTGGAATCTCCCAATTGTCTATAAGTTTCAAGAATGTAGCCTACAAAAATTGGAAATAAAACACCTCCTACGGATCCGGCCATACCACCAATACCTACGACTGAACTGATAGCCTTTTTAGGAAACATATCAGAAGCAACGGTAAAAATATTCGCACTCCAGGCTTGATGTGCCGCAGCAGCTAAGCTGATAAGGGCAACAGCAACCCACATATTTGTAGCATATTTGGCCGACATAATCGGCAGTACACAGAGAGCGAAAATAAACATAGCTGTTTTTCTGGCTTTATAAACAGGCCATCCTTTTTGGATAAAGTAAGAAGAAAGATAGCCTCCGCCAATACTGCCAATAGACGTCGCCATATAAATAATTACCAAAGGCCAACCTGGTTTTTTAAGATCGAGATTAAAGCTAGTAGAAAAATAAGAAGGCAACCAGAATAAGAAAAACCACCAGATGGGGTCTGTCAATAATTTACCTGCAATAAAAACATACGTTTGCCTGACACGAAATAAGGTTCCCCAGGTAATAGGTTTTTCATTGCTCGTATCTTCTTCATTATCACTATGAATATGAGCAAGTTCCGCTTCCGTTACTTTTTTGTGTCTGGTTGGAATTTCGTAATAGTACAACCAAAATATTAACCAAACAAAACCAATGGCGCCTGTTATAATAAATGCTTCTTGCCAGCCATACAAAGCGAGAATAGTTGGGACTAAAATTGGAGCAAAAACGGCACCGATATTGGCACCCGAGTTAAAAATCCCTGTGGCTAAGGCTCTTTCCTTTTTTGGAAACCATTCTGCTACCGTTTTAATGGCGGCAGGAAAATTACCAGATTCACCCAATCCCAGGGCTGCTCTGGCAACACCAAATCCAAAGGTTGTCTTTACTACTCCATGCAAGCAAGCGGCAATACTCCAAAAAACAATGGATATACTGAAACCCATTTTAGTACCTATTCTATCAATAATTCTGCCAAATACAAGTAATCCCAAGGCATAAGCAGCAGTAAATGCCATGACTATATTGGCATAATCCTTTTCTGACCATCCAAATTCCACCTCGAGCGTAGGTTTCAACAAACCAATAACCTGTCGGTCAATGTAATTAATGGTAGTAGCAAAGAAAAGGAGAGCAACGACTATCCAACGTTGATTTCCAATAGGTGATTTACTCATATTCTCAAAATTTAAAGTTCATTTAATTATCTGGAAACGCGGCCAGACCCGTCCCCTTTCATAAGATTTTTTACTTCATCTACGGTGACCAGATTAAAATCGCCATAAATGGTGTGTTTTAGACAAGAGGCAGCTACAGCAAAATTTAGTGCCTGCTGATCATCATCGGGATAGGTTAACAGACCGCAAATCAGACCTCCCATAAAGGAATCACCACCCCCTACTCTATCGACAATATGGGTAATATCATATTGAGGTGAAAAGAATATTTTTTCACCGTTAAACAAGGTACCCGCCCAGGTATTATGATTGGCGTTAATGGAACCTCTTAAGGTAATGATCACCTTTTTTGCTCTTGGAAATCTCTTTACCAATTGACGGCAAACCGATTCATAAGCGGCTGCTTCCACATGACCTGCTGTCACATCGACCCCTTCTGGTTGAATATGAAAAACTTTTTCAGCATCCTCCTCATTTCCCAAAATGACATCACAACCTGCGACTAATTCTGGCATTACCTCTGCAGCGGTTTTTCCGTATTTCCATAAATTTTTTCTGAAATTCAAATCTGTAGAAACGGTGACACCCAGTTTATTAGCCATTTTTATACCCTCCAGACAGGTAGCGGCGGCCCCTTCAGAAAGTGCAGGGGTAATTCCTGTCCAGTGAAACCAATTAGCATCTTTAAAAATAGCCTCCCAATCGAGCATACCAGGTTGAATATCAGCTATAGCGGAACCAGCACGATCATAGACTACTTTACTTGCGCGGGCCACAGCGCCCGTTTCAAGGAAATAGATGCCCACTCTCTCACCACCCCTTAAAATATCTTGCGTCTGAACATTATATTTTCTTAAGTTTTGAATAGCCCAATCGCCAATATCATTCTTTGGTAATCGGGAAACGAAAGAAGCTGGAATACCGTAATTTGCCAAAGAAACGGCAACATTCGCCTCTCCACCACCAAAAGTTGCCTCCAGCTGGGAAGATTGAGAAAACCGAAGATATCCCGGAGATGCTAATCTGAGCATGATTTCACCGAAAGTCACTACTTTTTTCATAACTAATAATTTATTTGTTTGGGTTATTAATATTAATCGATAAATCGTTGAATGGCATATTCCGTACCTCTCAATTCAGCTAAACCGCGCAAACGACCAATAGCAGAATATCCAGGATAGGTTGTTTTCTTCAAATCATCCAGCATTTGATGCCCATGGTCAGGTCTCATGGGAATGGAAATATTTCGAGTGCGCATCCATTGTACAATCTCTGTTATGACCTCATACATATCCACATCGCCCTCTAAATGATTGTCTTCAAAAAAGTCGCCATTTTCATTTCGGGTGGTGCTTCGAAGATGAATGAAATGAATTCTTTCTCCAAATTCTTTTACCATTTCCGGCAAATTATTATCCGCTCTCACACCATAAGATCCCGTGCAAAAACACAATCCATTTTCCTTTGCCGGAACAGCTTGTATCATATCTCTGACATCATCTGCACAGCTCATGATTCTGGGTAAACCCAGTAAATTAAAAGGAGGATCATCCGGATGAATCGCCATAACCACTCCACATTCCTGAGCAACGGGAATAATTTCTTTTAGAAAATGCTGCAGATTCGCTTTTAATTTTTGGCTATCAATATTAGCGTAGGTATCAAGGGCAGCCTGAAACTGCTCCAGGGTAAAACTTTCTTCGCTACCAGGAAGACCTTTTAGCATATTACTTTCCAAAAGAACCTTTTCTTCGGAAGACATATTGTTAAACCTCTCCGTAGCCCTTTGTATTTCCTCCGGGCTGTAGTCTGCGGTAGCTCCGTTTCTCTTCAATATAAACAAATCAAAAGCAACAAAAGCGGCCCTTTCATATAATAAAGCTAAAGAGCCATCAGGCTGTTTGAAAACCAAATCTGTTCTTGTCCAATCTAAAATAGGCATAAAATTATAAGTAATCACCCGAACATCGCAGGCTGCTAAGTTACGCATCGATTCCTTATAATTTTTTATATAATCCTCGAAACCAGCACTCTGTGTTTTAATTGCTTCGTTAACGGGAAGACTTTCTACTACATCCCAGGTTAATCCAGCGGCTTCAATGATTTCTTTTCTGATAAGGATTTCCTCCTTTGTCCATACTGCGCCATTTGGAATATGGTGAAGCGCACTAACAATGCCCGTACATCCCGATTGACGAATGTCGGAAAGGGAAACAGGATCATTTGGTCCATACCAACGCATCGTTGGTATCATCGTTTTTTTATTTGGCGAAAGTCCCGTAAACATAATTGTATGATTAAATTACTAAATTAAACCCCACTGGAGGACATAAACCCACCATCAACCCTAACATTTGTTCCTGTAACAAACTTTGAGGCATCGCTTAGAAGCCATATCAGCGCGCCATTTAATTCATTTGGACTTCCAAATCTTTTAAATGGGGTTTGTTTTATGATAGATTGTCCGCGTGGAGTCAGCGAACCATCTGGTTGGGTAAGCAACGCTCTGTTTTGATCTGTTAGAAAAAAACCAGGTACTAAGGCATTCACTCTTATCTTGTCACCGTGACGATTAGCTACTTCTATGGCAAACCATTTTGTGTAGGCATCAATCGCTGACTTGGCCATACTGTAACCCAGCACTTTGGTTAATGGTCTGACGGTACTCACCGAGGAAATATTCACAATACTTCCTGTTTCTTCTTTGACTAGTTCAGCACCAAAAATCTGAGTAGGCAAAAGGGTTCCCCAAACATTTAAATCGAGCGCTTTTTTCATTCCGCTCATACTGAGGGAAAATATATCGGCCTCGGGTTGTAAAACTGCCTCGGGCACATTGCCTCCCGCAGCATTTACTAAGCCGCTTATTTTTCCAAAACGTTGTAAAATCAAATCCTTTGCACGTTTCAATGAATCTTCATCCATGACATCAGCCTGCGCAAAAAAAGCAATCCCTCCTTTTGCTTCAATATTCTTAACGGCTGACAGACCTTTCTGCTCATCTCTTCCCAAAATAACTACGTTTCCTCCTGCCAGTGCTATGGCTTCACTAAAGGATTTTCCAAGGATTCCATAACCTCCTGTGACAATTATTACTTTATCTTTTAAAGAAAAAGATTCTGCTGTTCCACTACTCATTCCGTTTACATTTAAGAATTTAGCCCGCTCTGGAGCGTAATAATTTCTAAATATAATAGATTAAGTTTGAAAATTTAGCACTTATACTGCCCTATCTTAGCGGAAAACTGAAAATATTTACGAAAACGTTGTCGTAGAAAATAAAAAAATTGGAGAATGCCTCTTTCCTTATTGATTTGCCTTGTACTTAAATCTAAAAAAGAGTAACAACGCACTAGCGCTTAAGGCGACAATAAAACCTACCCAAAGACCATAAACCTCCCATTTTAGATTGAAGGCTAAAAAATAACCAACGGGTAAACCTACTATCCAGTAAGCAACTAACACAATGAGCGTAGGAATTTTCATATCCTGTAAGCCTCTCAGGAGGCCAATCCCCACGGCTTGGGTAGAATCCGAAATTTGAAAAACACCCGCTAATATCATCAGTCCGGTTGCATATTTTAAAACCTCCATTTCATCATTGAAAAGTTTAGGCAGGCCACTTCTTCCTATGAAAAGAATAACGGCGCAAATCACTCCATACACCACTGCCATGGAAAAATTACTGTAGCCAATTTTCCTGACCTGCTCTATATTTCCCTGACCTCTTGCATTAGCTACCCTAATACTGCCCGCTGAACTAATACCCAAAGAAACCATATATGTAATTGCGGCCATATTTAAGGCAATCTGATGTGCCGCTTGTTGTACATAACCTAACCATCCTGACATTACCCCTGATACGGCAAATGCACCGGCTTCCATCCCATATTGAACAGCGCTGGGTATGCCCACTCTGAGTATTTCTTTAATGCCAGAAATTTTTAATGAAAAAGCATGTTTAACATCCTGTAAATATGGCTTATAGGCCGATTTGTAAATAATTAGTATGATGATAACAATAAATAATAAAAATCTGGATATAAAAGTGGCTAATCCCGCCCCTTCAAGCTCCATTCTGGGAAACCCAAATTTCCCAAAAATGAAGAGGTAATTCAGGAATCCATTCACAGGCAAAGAGGCTAAAGAAAGATACATTGGCCATTTTGTTTCGCCAAGTCCATCCGAAAACTGCTTTAACACCATAAATAAAATCATAGGTAACATGCTCCAGGTCATCCATCTTAAATAGGTTCCCGATAATTCTACCACTATTTTATCCTGTCCCATATTATGCAAAAGGAAATGCTGAGAATACTCAATACCCACAGCTAAAAATATCATCATAAAAAAAGCGACAAATAAACCATTTATAGCGATAACTAATGGTTTATTCATAAACCCATTTCCTATCGAATGGGCAACTAATGGAGAGATGGCCATAGTTAAACCAAATCCCAATACTAAGGGTATCGTCAATAAATTATTTACAAAACTGGCCGCTGCCAATTGGCTGCTATGTATAGCACCAACCATAGCTGTGTCAATAACGCCAAGGAACATTTGCGATAAATTACCTAATATAATTGGCCATCCCAGATACAATGTCTCCTTTATCTCTTTACGCATTTTTTCAAATTTGTTGCAAAGGTATCATTTTTAATGCGCTAAATTGACCTGGAAATAGTTTAGGTAAATTATTTAACCTGACTACTTTCCATCCTAAATGATTCCATTCCCAGGATTAAAAATTTTTGTAAATCTTTACCATTACTAGTGAAGGATTAACTTGAAACTGCTGAATTAACTGGTTATCAGCCCATAAATCACCTAACGTCAAGTTTCTTTGATTAAAAATATTTTTAACCTCGAGCACCAGAAAATACTTCTCATTTATCGGAAATTTACCTTCCGCTTTGGCCCAAAACCAAGGTTTATTGCCCGTCAATTTTCTCGGTAAGTACTCCACACTAATGTTCACACTACTTTTTTCCCAAATATTCCACTGAAGGTTTCCCGAAGACATAAATTGAGTTAAAATAGATAAGTCACCTCGGTCCGTTGTTGTTTGCCTGTGATAAATTCCCGGAGAAAGCACCACACCCAATTTACCAACCTTAAGTCTTACATCCAGTTTTCCCGATAAATGATAAAACACATTTTCTCCTATCCATTGATCCAATCCAAATAAAAAGTTTTGCCTGGAGGCATTTATGTTAAGCCCAAAAGAAGCAGATTGCTGAATGAAATATTTATCGATGTTACATTGGATAATCATTCCTTTCGAAAGCCTGAAGGCATATTTTTCGATCAACCAATCAGGCTCAATGCCAGAAATCGTTCTATTTCCCAAATAAGGAGATTTGTAGTTCAATGTAAAACTTGCCTGCGATTCCCACTGTTTTTTATTGTCCGAATAAATCAATCTGTTTTTAAATTGAGTACTTCGGGGAATAATTAACTTGTCCATGCCTGTCTCTCTCTGTAAAATACCCGTTCTGATTTGCCCCTTAAAAATCTGCCCGGCATCGGGTAAAACAGGGGTAAGTTGCAAGACAGACTCAAAGGTAAACTTTTTCGATAGCCCAAGTTTATACCTTAAGTTTCCTTCCAAAAGGAAAGTATTTTTCCTGGTTTCTACAAAAGAGCGCAAATAATTAAAGGAGGCAGGCCCCCCACTACCAGAAACGGAGAGAAGGTGCGATTTTTTTATCCATTCCCTTTTCCCCCCAATCCATATTAAATGATATAATAAATTAACTTTCTGTAATGCCCGTTCTTCCCCCAGTAAATAGGCATTAAAATGATTTTGTTGAACATGCGATCCAATCTCCCATTGATATGTTGGATGTATAAGCAAACCCTGAAGTCTGGAAAAATAATTTGATTGCCCTACATATTGAGTGTTAAAGGACTGCCTGTTGTCAACCTGCCAATCGTAGGTATCCTGCATTTTCTCAAAATGACTCCACGATTTTACTCTCCAAACCATTGAATTATTGGGCTTTAGAATCCAATCTACATGCAAATCTCCCAATAATCTTTCATTTAATAAGCCCTCTGTTGAAGTTAATGGAGAAAACTCATTGCTACTTAGTGAATCCATTTTACTCATGGTTAGTAATTCCTTAACCCCATTGAAACGAAAACTTATATTTGATTTCCCGGAAAGATTAATCCTTCCGTCTGAATTCACCTTAAATCTATTGACAATATCATTTTGTGTCCATTGTTGCCGCCAGGTTCTTTGTGACAAAAGTTGATTGGTAAAGTTACTATTCTGAAAATAATCCGTTGACAACAGGCCATCAACCTGCATATTTATATAACTCCCTTTCACAAGCTTCCAGTGAGGTCCCCCTGCAAAATTGATACTTTTACCCTGGTTGAAACGAGATTGGGAGAGAATTACAGGAAAAAAAGAGGGAAAAACAAACCAACTAAGTAAATTCATTGGTTGGAAAGCACTATTCAAATCATCGGAATAATCAATAATCATTTTTTTTTTCGGCGACATATCATTAAATGTATTTGCCTCTGCAAAGGATAGAAACTTTATTTTTTTCTTGATACGATAACCACTAAATCCCGTCATGCCCATAGGAGCCAAACCAATGCCAACAAAAGCATCTCCAATCCATTTGCCCTTGAACGTATTTTTAATTTCGATATCTAAAACCAACTGATCACTTTGATTTAAAGATTTCAATAAAGGATTTGCCTCAAATTTATTTACAAACCTAAATTCATTAGCCATACCGGCGGGCAATCTCTTTGTTGCTTTCGAATAATCATTTCCCAACAGGTCATCACCGTCCCAAAGCACCTTACTCACTCTTTTACCTCTGAAATAAAGAAAGCCATCTTCTGCGACCCTTACCCCTGGTAATTTAGTTAAAAGATCCTCTAAAACCCGCTCAGAACCGTCTTGAAAAAAAACAGGTTTAAAAATAGTGGTGTCTCCCCTATCGTAATAAGAAAGCGACTTTTCTTTTATTATAACTTCATCGAGCTGAATAGAAACTCCCTTTAGTTTAATTAACCCCAGAAAGGAAGAGGTAGAAACTAATTCATTTAAATAAAAGGTATCTGTCTGCCAGCCCATTGCATTAAAACAAAGAAAACCATGTACTAAAGGCTCTTGAAAAAAGAGTTGAAAATGCCCTGAAGAGTCCGCCCAGCTATAGGTTAAAAGCTTATTGTTTCCTGCTAGTTTTTGGTACAATTGTACCTGAACAAAAGGAAGTTCAACTAAGGAATCATCTACTATTTTTCCTGACAAGTACAAGCCCGATTGCGAGAAAAGAGCTGTACCTATAAAAAGGAATAGAGATAGACAAACAAACTTATTTTGCATAGCTAAGGCAATTTACGCTCCCAAAATCTTGGGGCACCTGATTGTTTCATTTCAACATGAATATTGCCAGATCTCTCTAAATTGCGTTTCATTTTATCGGCTATGAACTGGTAGAATTTTTCCCCATCCTTATATTGAGCATCAAAAAAAGTAGCGAAAGGAACTTTTCGTGCTTCACAAGGGGGAGCGTCTATTCTTACCGAAGTATCAAGAATAACCTGAAAAGAATAAAATTGAAAAACCACCTCAGATTCCTTATCCTTCGCCTCGAGAATTAACCCAGGTAAACCATTTAACTTCCAGGGACCGTTTGGGAAAGGTAATGAAGGGGCATACCAAGCTTCATATTCCCGGCCCCTGAAAGAGGTAAATGCCTGCTTGCAAGCAAAACCACCTATGATTTTTTCATTCTCAGATAAATTCCATACCAATTTGGGTATCTCTTCTGTGATTTGAAAGGTATTGCCAATCATTGTTTGTTCAAAGGAATGAAGTGATCCCATACTCCTGTCCATAAAATACCAACGGTCTGGCTCTGCAGTAACCACCGTTAATTCTTGCCTCTCTTCATTGGCAGCATCAAAACCTGCCGTACCATGAAGAATAAATAAGGATTTGTCCTGCTTTAATTTCAAGGTTGAGTATCGTGAAAAACCTTCCTCTGCGGATGTCGCAAAACCTTGAGGTTGTGCATACTGGATTTCATAAGATTGGGAGAAGATGAAAAAAGGAAGGATCCATGAAAAGATAGAAAAAGTTAATTTCTTCATTGTTTACAGATTATACATCGGGAGGGGCATCTGTATTTTCCGTTGAAAATCAAACAGATAGCAATACAAAAACATTAGGGGAAATTTTTGTAGATTCCCTCCCGATCAAGATGATTATTAAACCACTACTTTAAGGCATCTCTTGCCGAATTTGCCGCTTCGCGCAAGGCAGCCATAGCCTCATTAAAGGCACCGCGACAGGTTGGAGCCGATACAGAAACTTCCATCATTACAAATCCAATGCTGGCGCGCAGGGTAATGCGACAATCATCTAAAGCAGGCGTCGAAAAATGATCCATTAAAACCGTCTCTTTCGTTTCCAAAACGGCTTCTTCCAATAAGGTGTTTTTACTGTACCCCTGGAAAGCTGCTGCCATCAACAATAGGGTAAATACAATTTGTTTCATTTGCAATAATTTAAAAAGATGATTAATAACCGGCCCGGTTTGAGACGCAATTACACCTATTTTAAACTGCCTTGCAAGGGGCACTCAATGGAACACCTGCGTTTCCAAGAAAAGGATAAAAAATTTTAAGTAACTTAAATACTTGATATTCAATATTTTAATTATGATATTAAAGCCTAATCAATTTCCTGGCAGATTGGAATACACCCATTACTGTCCATTCTATTAAAGGCCCCTGATTTAAACTTTACCAGACACCCACGATTCTGACATCCTTTTTAATATCATAAAACGGATAGGGCATGGCGTGAACATGGGTTGGATTAATAAAAGATTGGTCTTCATTGAAATCAAAAAGTATAGGTTTTCCCGCATTGGTCCTTAAAAGAAAATCAAATTGCATAGCCGCTGCGCCCGATGCCTCCCCATTTTTTGAAATAACAGGGGCTAAAGACATCATTCTACTGTGTGAGGTGATGTAAAAATCGGCTGCCGAAAGTTCCCCTTTTTCATCGGAAATGCCCGACAAAAAACCCCATCCTCTGTGCAAAGCGTTATAAATAATACGCAATAAAGCATGCTTGTCCTTCTCGCGCTGCCGCTTATTTCCCTGTCCATTCTTTTCGTAAAATGCAGCATACTCCTCCGGCGTAATGCTTTCAGCTGACCTAAAACCATTGGCGATAGACCTATCTAAGGCATTTCTAAAAACAGGAGAATATCTACCAGCCAAATTTTCATAAGACTGTAATAAACTGAGCACATGATTGGTTTTTTCAATTACCTTAAATCCATGATTATCAATCGGTTTGCATTCCTCACTTACCCGCATATTAATTACGCGATATTCCTCAGGAATTGCATCAAAAAAATGCTTTACCCGACTTGAATTGAGCGCCGCGTAACTAAATATGCCTAACTCCCTAATGAAAGAAGGCTGGTAAATTTCCATTTTATGCAAACCCGGCCTGTAAATTAGAGGCATAACCGCCTGATAATCGTCCTCAATCAAGGCAGTCCAAGATTTACCTATGAAATCTAAATACCATACATATCCAAAAATATTCCCGTTATAGGCATAGTGAACGCAACTATTCCATTTAACCTTATCAATATCTTCTCTTTTAACCCACTTAACCGCCATAAATAAAAATTTAGTTTCAATAATTCCGCTATATTTGGAAATAAAAATACAAATTCATGAAAACAATTATATTGAACTCAAACCTCCATTGTGGTCATTGTGTTCGCAGTATTACAGGATTTTTAGAGGAAATAACAGAATTAACTTCCTGGGAAGTGGATTTGAATCACCCCGAAAAGAGAATAATTGCTCAGGGTAATGATGATTTAATGGCACAGAAACTTATCGATGCCATTGAGGAAGCTGGATACGAGGCAAAAGAAGCGATACCTGAGATTTCTTAGAACTGGTGCTTTCGCTTTGTTTGCGAAAAATATCCCCGCCCCAAATAGATAAATGCCAAAAGACTTATTGAGATACTCGTGAAAAACATTTTTGTCGATTTTCTGTTAAGACTCCTCATTTCTTTTTTATGATGCCTGTATAAAACGTTTTTTTTTATTTTTTTTATAACCAAATACATTGCAAATAATACATATATAATGCGTTAAAATATATTTACCGAACATATATTTATATTTTTTATTGGATAATCAATGATTTATATTAATTTTATGCTCTAAATTGTTTATGTTAACCATTAATAATATAACCAATTCCTTTACATTTTCAGGTTTTTAAGCTTCATTAAGATGAATAAAATAATTATAATCCCCCTGGTCCTTTGGCTGTTTTCGACGGTAATTCTTGCTCAGGACAGCATTCCCGCGCTTCCTAAGCCTGTTTTAGAAATGGTGGTAAAGTCAAAAGACACCACTAAACAGCATGACCCTTGGGAGCTTGGACTAGTTCTTGGCGGTGGTTACTACCTCGGCGATTTATTATCTCTGGGAAGTGTCAAGTTGAATACTTTCAAACCAGGTGCTGCTTTTTTTCTACGAAACAATGTAAGCAATCGGTTCTCTCTGCGTTTTCAAGCCATGTACACCGGAATTTCTGGTAATGGATCGAATCTTAAAGGTGCTTATGAACCCGTCACTTCATTTTCATTTAAATCAACCATTTTTGAAAGTTCTATTTTATTGGAATGGGATTTTCTGGGTGCCAAAAGATTCCCTTCAAAAGGGGGATTCAATAAAATATTTTCACCCTATATATTCGTGGGTGCTGGCGTAGCTTCGAGTTGGACGTCACCTAAATATCCAAATAATATTGCCAGTAAGGCCGCCAATATTGCAAAAGATAGTATTCAGGCAGGAAGACCCAATTCCATGGTAACCGTCCCTTTTGGTATCGGTGCTAAGCTCGATATAACAAGAAGACTAATGCTTGCCTTCGAATGGGGCGCAAGACCAACATTTTCTGACTACATAGATGGCATTAGTTTATCAGCAAATAAGGATAATAAAGACTGGTATAATTTTGGGAATGTTCAACTGATTTATCGTATTCCCTACAAACCAAAACCTGTCAAATCTTCCTCAAAAGATAATCCTAAAAATCCGGCTTTTGCCGATAAAGACGGCGATGGAATTCCAGATTCCGCAGATCGTTGCCCCGACGTTGCTGGTATGCTTAGAGGATGTCCCGATGCTGATGACGATGGCGTTTCCGACCTGGAGGATAAATGCCCTAACGAAGCAGGATTAGTTATTTTCGGAGGTTGCCCAGACACAGATGGTGACGGTATTCCCAATGCAGATGACGAATGTCCGGAACAAGCTGGTGTCGCCAGCAATCAGGGTTGTCCGTCAGGAACAGAAATAGACCGCGACGGTGACGGTGTTCCCAACACACAGGATGAATGTCCAGATATTCCTGGTAAGGCTACCTTCAAAGGCTGCCCTGATACTGATGGAGATGGAGTTATGGATAAAGAAGATCGCTGCCCTGTTACTCCGGGTTCCGCGGAAAACAGAGGTTGCCCTGTTATTCGAAGTGAAACAAAAGAAACGTTAAAATTTGTAACCCAAAATGTTCTTTTTTATACCAATAGCGCAAAACTTACTAACGAATCTTATGTTGTGCTAACTAAAGTGCTTGACGTTCTTCAGGATTACCCTGATTATGCCATGCTAATCAGCGGATTTACCGACAATGTAGGAAGTCAGGCAAGCAATCAAACGCTATCAGAAAATAGAGCAGCGGCTTGTTTAAACTATTTAGTTGAAAAAGGTATAGATCCGTCCAGATTAGTTTTCAGGGGTTTCGGTGAAGTAGCTCCGATAACGACGAATGATTCAGAGCAAGGTAGGAAATTAAATAGAAGAGTTGAATTTGCTTTGTTCTTAAAATAAATAAATTGTAAATGTAAGGGAAGATGGCTCATACTTATTTGACCATCTTCCCTTATTTTTTTTATAGAGAAGGATATAAAGGAAACTGATTCATGTAGGTATGTACATTTTCCTTTACCATGGTTATAACCTTATCATTTTCAGGTTGAGAAAGGATACTATCAATCCATTCAACCACCTGCAAAGCATCATTCTCCTTGAATCCACGCGAGGTTATCGCCGCTGTACCGATACGGATGCCGGAAGTAACCATGGGGGAGAGTTTATCAAATGGCACCATATTTTTATTGACCGTAATGGAGGCTTTTCCAAGCACTTCATCGGCTAACTTACCTGACAATCCTTTTCCTGAGAGATCCAACAGCATAAGATGGTTGTCTGTTCCGCCTGAAATTATTTTATATCCTTTTGCTAAAAAAGCATTCGCCATAGCTTGTGAATTAGCGATTACCTGTTTACCATAATCTTTGAAAGAAGGTTGTAAGGCTTCACCAAATGCAATGGCTTTAGCGGCAATAACGTGTTCCAAAGGTCCACCCTGCATACCCGGGAAAACACCACTATTTAAAATTTGGGACATTTTAATAACCGTCCCATTTTTTAAAGTACGTCCCCATGGATTATCCATATTTCGCCCCATCATGATAATACCTCCGCGGGGTCCTCTCAATGTTTTATGGGTTGTGGAAGTTACGATATGGCAATGAGGAAGAGGATTATCCAGAATTCCAGCAGCAATAAGTCCTGCCGGGTGCGCAATATCAGCAAGTAGCAAGGCGCCTACTGCATCAGCAATTTCGCGAAAACGGCGATAATCCCATTCTCTGGAATAGGCCGAGGCACCACAAATGATTAATTTCGGACGAACAGCCTCCGCTTTGGCCGCAACCTTATCCATATCAATTCTTCCTGTTTCTGCCTCAACCCCATAAAAATGCGGTGTATAAACTTTTCCGGAATAATTTACCGGCGAGCCATGGGAAAGATGCCCTCCGTGAGCCAGATCAAATCCTAAAATGGCATCTCCCGGTTCTAAAACAGATAAAAATACGGCAGCATTGGCCTGAGCGCCTGAATGAGGCTGGACATTCGCATATTCAGCACCAAATAACGTACACAACCTTTCTATGGCTATTTGTTCAATTTCATCGACAACCTCGCAGCCACCATAATATCTTTTACCCGGATAACCTTCTGCGTATTTATTTGTCAAACACGACCCAGTAGCCTGAATAACCGCTTCACTGGTAAAATTTTCTGAAGCTATTAATTCAATACCTTCTCTTTGACGATTTAACTCTTTGGAAATCAATGCAAATACTGGATCTGAATGGTTCATTGTGTGAATTTTGGGAAATTGATTTAAACTAATTTAAAGTCAAAATTACAAAAGAATTATCTTTTTGCCGACATTATTAATTCTTCCTAACCTATTTTACCAGAACTACCTGAAACGATTTTTATTTACTACCTTCGTTGCAAATTTATCCAATCCTTGGGATGAGCCGATCATTAGACAGTATTAAAAAGCCTATAAACGAAGCATTGAATGCCTTCGAGGGTCATTTCCGTAAGGCAATGGAAAGTCAGGTGCCTTTGCTCGACAAAATCACCTTTTATCTGGTCAAAAGAAAAGGGAAACAAGTCAGACCCATGTTTGTTTTCCTCTCCGCTAAGGTTTGTGGAGAAATTTCAGAAGCTACCTTTCGCGCCGCTTCCATGATCGAGTTGTTACATACTGCAACGCTGGTCCACGATGATGTTGTAGATGATTCCTTTCAAAGAAGGAGTTTTTTTTCTATTAATGCACTTTGGAAAAATAAAATAGCTGTTCTTGTTGGTGATTATCTCCTTTCGCAAGGCATGTTGCTGGCAGTGAAAAATAAAGAGTATCTGTTGCTCGAAATTGTTTCTCAGGCAGTAAAATCAATGAGTGAGGGTGAGCTGTTACAAATTGAAAAAGCAAGGAGATTAGATATTGCTG
>JAJTER010000070.1 GCA_021299835.1 Saprospiraceae bacterium
TGATAAAATTCTGACGCAACTCTGGCAGTTTGCTTATCCTTGGCAAAAGTAAACATACCAATGCCCGGATAGATGATTACTACCGGATTTGCATCTCGCATAGCAGGACTATCTTCCCTTTTGCAGGCTTCATAATATTCGGCGTAGTCCGCTCTATATTGCTCGAAAGCTGGTTTAATAATTTCTCTTATGGCTGCACTGTCTGATATATCTTCAGTAATAGCAAGAGATAAAACCAGGGGGTTTATTTTAGTGCGTAAAAAATGATCGGGGCAAGAAGTGCCGAGAGGAGCTAGTCTCTCCAAATCATTACTATTTATAAAAGCCAATACGGCAGGATCATCTGAAAAATGACCTATCATTTGATTTTTTTCCGAACAAAGCCCTCTTAAAATGGGCAATAATTGAGCCGCCTGACTTAATCTATAAGGTGAAGTTGGACTTTCAATTTTTAATCCTCCGAAAATAGAGCCCTTTTTCTCCTGAGCCTTTTCAAGAAAAATGGAGGCCTCCTCAATAACACTCAGACTATTGAAATAACATTCCTTTGAGGTATTTCCCCAGGTAAAAAGACCATGACTCCCCAGGATAATGCCTTTGATACCTGGATTTTCTTCATAACACTTTTCAAGTTGTAATCCAAGATCAAAACCAGGTCTTTGCCAGGGAATCCAGGCTATGGAATCACCCCAAATTTGTTTCATAATAGCTTCACCGTCTTTTGCTGCCGCAATTGCTATGAGCGCATCCGGATGAAGGTGATCTATATGAGGAAAAGGCAAAAGTCCATGCAGTGGTGTATCAATGGACGGTGCAGCACTATTCAGGTCGTAGAGACAATGTTGCAATAAGGGAACAATTTCATCTTCGTAAGGAAGCCCTTTATATATTTTTTTTAGCGAATGCAGGCGTTCGGTAAACAAGCCCGCGATACCCTTTCGGGTAAGGGTTCCGATATCTCCACCGGAACCCTTTATCCACATAACTTCTTTTAATTCACCACTTAAGGGATCAGATTCTATTGTTTTACAGGAGGTATTTCCCCCTCCAAAATTAGTAATCCTTAAATCTGCACCAAGTAAATTAGACCGGTAAAGGAATAGATCTATTTGGTTTTCGTTATAAGATGCCTCTTTACGATCATCCCATAAATTTAAAACATGATCAAAAGAACGCATTCTAACTTAATATTTGAAATACCCTTAAAAATTAAATTTCTTTAGTACTTCAGCTGGTGGACCTTCCCAGTTATTGGGTCTGTTACCTACATAACCAAGGTCTTCAAAGCCGGCCTCTGTGGTGTAAAAACCTGTTAACGTCAAATCTCTCATAAGGTTAAAGAAAGCTACTCCTGCAGAAACAGCGGGAGTGGCCAATTCCGGATAAGCGATAGCATCGACAATGGTCATCTGATTCGCTGGGGTAATAGCTACAAAAGATTTTCCAAATAACTTGCGCGAGTAATTTTCTAACCACATGATACCACCTCTGAGGGGAACTTGCTGATAAGGCATGTCCTTAGCGATAAACTCAATGAAAGCGGGAACGCCTACCTGCACGGCAGATGGCGAAGTCCCTTCAGCTGGTAATATAATATCACATAATTTGGTAATAACAGCCATTTCGCCTGGTGTAAAAAACGTTTCTGAGATAAGCTTCTCGTCTCTTTTTACCTCATCTGGTGTTCTACCGTAATTAGATTTCTGCTTTTTGGGCTTACCAGCCGCAATATTTTCTGTTTGAGCGGGTAAAACCTGAGCAGTAGCAAGCCCTACCGAGGTAAGGGTTATATTTTTTATAAGATCTCTGCGTTTCATGGCAATTAGATTTTATTAGCTTTAACTTGATCAATGATGTATTCAGAAGTGCGCATAGCGGAGGCAAGGATAGTCCAGGTTACGTTTTTATCACCTTGAGAAACAAATGGACCTGCATCAACGACGAACAAATTTTTAACATCATGTGCCTGCTGATATTTATTCAAAGCAGAACGATTTGGATTATCACCCATACGAACGGTACCAACTTCGTGGATAATTTTACCTGGGGCTTCAAGACCATAATTTGTTTCAGGTCCAGGCTTATTACCTAAAGGAATACCTCCCATTTCGATGATCATTTCTTCAAAAGTGTCCTGCATGTGTTTAGCTTGCATAATCTCCTGATCCGACCATTTGTAATGGAAACGTAACGTTGGAATACCAAATTTATCCACTTTGCCAGGATCAATTTCGCAGTAATTGGTTTCCAAAGGAATTGGTTCACCGCGACCAGCCATACCAATGTGTGCACCATAGAAGCGATTTACATCTTCTCTTAATCTGGAACCATAGCCACCAGCAGGTAACTTTTCTCCATTTGGATAAGGATATTTTCCGTTATTATTATGCATTCCCATACCAAAACCGTAACCTGGCATACCCATACCACCACCATATTCGATATGATATCCGCGCGCGAAATCTAATTTATTGTTGTCCAGCCACCATGGAGAATAGATATGACTTCCGCCAACTCCATCTTCATTGTAACGATCCCTATTCATCAAGGAAGGCACAAATCCACTTCTACTTGCACCTGTAGAGTCATTTAAATATTTACCAATTACCCCACTGGTATTAGCTAATCCCTGAGGGAAACGAGCCGATTTAGAATTCAAAAGTAAACGGGCAGATTCACAGGCAGAAGCACCTAAAACCACTCGTTTAGCACGAACAGAGACTTCGGCCATGGTTTTAGTGTCAACATAAGATACCCCTGTTGCCAAACCTGTAGCCTGATCAGTAAGTACCTCACGAACCATTGCGTGATTTATCAAGGTAAGGTTTCCAGTTTTCATGGCAGGAATAACCAAGACGGAAGAAGAAGAGAAATCGGCGTATTTATTACAACCTCTGCTACATTGACTGCAATAGAAACAAGAGCCTCTTTCGTTATTTATCGGTCTGGTTAAGATAGAAAGCCTGGATGGAATAACAGGAATTTTTAGATTTGTTCCTGCTTTTTTGATAAAGTGTTCATGCAAACGCATAGGTGGAGGAGGTAGGAAAATACCATCTGGTTCGTTGAACATATTTTCGACAGAACCAAAAATACCAATTAGTTTATCTGTTTTGTCGTAAAAAGGCTTCAAATCGTCATAACCGATAGGCCAGTCATCTCCAATACCTGTTAAAGAACCTCTTTTAAAATCATTTGGACCGAAGCGAAGAGAAATTCTACCCCAGTGATTGGTTCGACCCCCTAACATTCTGGATCTGAACCAATGAAATTCGGTACCTTTTACCGCTGAGTAAGGCTCACCGTCGATTTGCCAGCCTCCGTATGCAGCATCAAAATCTCCAAAAGGTCTGGTACTTGAAGCACCGCGACGAGGCGATTCCCAAGGATTTTTCATTTGGGTAATATATTGAGGATCAGCAGGGTCGTAATAACTCCCCGCTTCCAATAAGCAAACTTTAGCGCCTGCCTTGGTTAAGGTATAAGCCGCCATACCACCGCCGGCTCCAGAACCAACAATAACTACATCGAAAATTTCTGGAGTTTCTTTAATTTGAAAGGTCATATCAGTTACTAGGTTTTAAATGTCAAATACAAAATTTGGTTTTTGTTCCCTTTGTAAATATAATCAAAAATAAATTACATTATTCAAGTAATTTAACCAAAGTGCTTTCAATTTCTTGAGATCCACGAACACTGGTAGAAACGATTACCCCATTTTTATCAAGCATAAATGCTCGGGGTATGGAATTTACTCCATATAAGGCGGCGGCAGCAGAGGACCATTTTTTCAAATCACTTACATGATGTGGCCACGATAATTTATCAATAGCAATGGCATCAATCCAGGCTTGTTTTCCTTGCGCTATGTAGGCACTTGCCATAGAAGGATCTGCTAAACGCGACATCGTACGATCATCTAAACCGTCTAAACTTACACTGAAAATGGTAAAACCTTTGTTTTTATATTTTTCATAAACCGCCACTACATTTGGATTTTCCCTGCGGCAAGGACCACACCAGCTAGCCCAAAAATCGAGCAAAACGACTTGCCCTTTCAAGTCGGATAACTTCCTGATTTTTCCCGTTGGATCAGGTAAAGCGATTTCAGGAGCAGGTTGACCCACCTGGATAAGTTGCTGTGACATGGCTGCTGCATTCTCCTGTTCTTTCAAAGCGATAAATTCACCAAAAGCAGTGGTTAACTCATCTTTTGGGTATTTAGCTACTAACTTGTCATAAGCCTTTTTTTGAAGAGGCAGATAATCAGGGCTTTGTCCAAAAACCATGTTGGCCACTAATGCGCCCAGCATTGGATTTTCAGCTTGATTTATAAAGGTAACTACATCGTTAGCTGTTTTTTGCTGACTTTGAAGACCTTGAATCAGCTCTTTTAATTGAGCCGTTTCCGGAGAACCTTTGATGGTGAAACTATATTGATCCAACGATTCTAAAGAGCCATCTATGGAAATTTCCTTTTCTGATCCATTGAGCACCATTAGCATTCTTTTAGCGCCTATCCTTACATTATATATACCGGCTTCTAAACCCTTTGGGAAATTTATTTTAAATGAACCAGTGCCGTCTATTTCCGTTTTGTCAAGGACTACATTTACTTTTCCAATGATGGTTTTATCAATGAATGCCTGAAGATTTTCAGCGCCACTAATTTTACCTTTTATAGTAACACCGCCTTTCAGGGCATCACAACTTAGAGATAAAAACAAAATACCGGCTATGCCGACAAAATAAGATATCGTTCTCATATTAAATTAGTTTTGAACTCCGGCCATTTTCTGACCAAGGGTATTATTATAAATCAGGGTATATTCTCCAATCTTGCCAAATGACTCAGCGTCTATTTTAATTTCGTCCTTTATCACCTCCCCAATACGAGAAAAAGGAACGTTGTGGGTATTAAGAAAATTAACCACAGCATCCTCTTTTTGAGGATTAATGGTTACAACACATCGACTTTGACTTTCCCCAAAAAGATAGGCATCTTTCCGGAAGTTACTATCAGTTTCAATGTCAAATCCTACATTTCCTGCTATTGCCGATTCTAATAAACAGTGAAACAGACCTCCTTCACTGATGTCATGGGCAGATTCAATGTATTTTTTACGAATCAATTGGGTGATGTTTTGCTGTAAATGCAATTCCTCATCCATATCAAACGATGGGGGAGCAGACAATGGAATTCCGAGGACGGTTCTACAATATTCCGAACTTCCCAAATCATTTACTGGGGTTCCAAGCATATATATAACATGGCCCGGTTTTTTAAAGTGTAAGGTAGTATGCCAGGAAATGTCATCCATAACACCTAACATACCAATGGTAGGTGTAGGAAAAACAGGTTCGGTGCCGTCTTTAAGGACAGATTGATTATAAAAACTTACGTTTCCACCTGTAACTGGCGTGTTGAATTTCCTGCAGGCGTCGCCCATTCCTTTAATAACTTGAACAAACTGCCAGTAAACACCCTGGTTATATGGATTTCCAAAATTCAAACAATTGGTAATAGCTACAGGTGTACCCCCGGAACAAACAATGTTTCGGGCCGCCTCAGCAACAGCAATCATTGCACCCTGATATGGGTCAGCATGTACGTAAGAACTATTACAGTCAGTAGTTAGCACAATGGCTTTTTTAGTGTCTTTTACCCATACGACCGATGCATCAGAGGGTTTATTTGTCGTCATGGTACCTGTTCTTACCATGGAATCATACTGTTCATAAATCCAGCGCTTAGAAACTAAATTTGGGCTGGCAGCAAGTTTTTTAGCTGAGGCTACGTATTTAGTATTTAAAGGAATAGATTTTGTATTTATTTTTCTTATTTCCTCAACATAAGCGGGTCTTTTATATTCTCTTTGATATACTGGTGCGCCACCACCCAGAACGAGGGAATGTGCGTTTACTTCGGCTACTTTTATACCTGAAGTATGAAAAACAAGTGTTCCCGTATCAGTAACTTCCCCAATTTCAGCACATTCAAGATCCCATTTCTCAAATACGTCCAATAAAAGTTGTTCTTGCCCTTTATGGCAGACAATCAACATACGTTCCTGACTTTCAGAGAGTAAAATCTCAAAAGGCTTCATGTTTTTTTGTCTGGTAGGTACCTTATCTAAATCGATAATCATACCCACACCCCCTTTAGCACTCATTTCCGAAGTAGAACAGGTTATGCCCGCAGCACCCATGTCCTGCATACCGACGATGGCACCTGTTTTTATGGCTTCAAGCGTGGCTTCCAGTAATAATTTTTCTTGAAAAGGGTCACCGACCTGAACCGCTGGTAAATCTTCAGCGGAATCTTCCGTTAAATCTGCCGAAGCAAAGGTAGCGCCGTGAATACCGTCTTTTCCAGTGGCAGAACCGACAATGAAAACAGGATTTCCAAGTCCTTCTGCTATGGCAGAAACCGTTTTTCCTACTTCTACGATCCCTACAGACATGGCGTTTACTAAAATATTTTGATTGTAACAATCATTAAAATAAACTTCGCCGCCTACTGTAGGAACACCAAAACAATTACCATAATGGCTTATACCGGCAACAACCCCTTCGACTAAGCGTCGGGTATGAGGCAAGTCGATATTACCAAAACGAAGAGAATTCAGTGACGCAATAGGTCTGGCTCCCATGGTAAAAATATCTCTGTGAATACCACCGACTCCTGTGGCGGCGCCTTGAAAAGGCTCTATGGCCGATGGATGATTATGAGATTCAATCTTGAAAGCACAAGCTAAACCGTCACCTATATCAACCAATCCGGCATTTTCTTCCCCCGCACCTACGAGAAGTCTTTTACCTTCTCGTGGTAGCGTTTTAAGCCAGTGAATGGAATTTTTATAACTACAGTGTTCCGACCACATCACAGAATAAATACTTAATTCTGTGAAATTAGGCGTCCTGCCCATTATGCTAACAATCTGTTCGAATTCCGCTTCAGTTATCCCTAGCTTTTTACCCGTTTCGACAGTTACCAATGTTTCGCTTTGATTTTGCATAAGCTACCCCTAATCGTTTAGTTTGGACAAATATAATACGATTTGGAAAAAAACTAGGTTTTAAAAAATTACTTTAGCTTAAGCTATCATTTTATTTATTACGAAAAATACCATTAAATAGACCCATAGTATGTCGAGAAAGTGCCAATAGATACTGATTAAACGTAAGTTCAGCCGTTTATGTGGATCCGAAAAATAGACTAATACACTGACTGGTTCAATCATGTATTTCTTTGCCTGAATACTGAAATAGATAAGGAAGGGTAGCCCTGCCACAACATGGAAAAAGTGAAGACCCGATATAACATACAAATAACCCGCAGAATTATCTGTTTGTATCATTATGTTCTGATTAAATAAACTATACCACGCAATGCCTTGAAGGACAAGAAATAAGAACGATAAAGTTATGGTTATATATAGTGTTTGCTGATACCTGTCAGTCCGATCCTCCAGATACGCTTTTTTACTTTGCCATAAAGTATAGCTTGATGCTAATAATACCAATGTATTTACATAAAATAACCAGGGTAATTGAAGCGGAGGTAATTTCGACAGTGTTCTGGTGTAAACGTAGGCGAAGGATAGGGACAAAAATAACATGGTTAATCCCGCTAAAGTCAGGAATAATATGATGTTTTTGGGATGAAAAATCAAAGACTCGTTTTGCTGGTTTTCCAGCTCGTTATTTTGAGATAAAGAGGGCATATCTTAATATTTTACAACTAACAATATCCTAAATCTTTAGTTCAAGAAATAAATATTTTGCATTATCTGACGGTAGTAATTTGTTGCGTTTACTTTATAATTTGATTAGATTAGTCCCTTAAATTTTGTTGTTATGGTTTTTTCCTTTGTCCGTTGTACTGTTTTTCTTTTTTTACCCATATTCTTATTCGGGCAAACGTTCAGAGAAGTTACTTTACCCATTTCAAATGCGCAAAAAACGTTTGCTGACCCTTTCACGGGTGGGATGAAGTGTCCCCAATTTTCTGAAACCGATGTTAACAACGATGGTATTACGGATATTTATGTCTTTGACAGGGTCGGAAATATTCATAGTGTCTACTTGGGTAAAAGAAAAATACCTGGCGAAGAAAAGGTGAATTATGTTTTTTCTCCTGATTATGTGTCTCATTTTCCTCCCGCAGAAAGTTGGGTGTTATTGCGAGACTATGATAAAGATGGAATTTCTGACTTTTTTGCCTATTCCGATATCCCTGGCGTAGATGGTATTCAGGTTTGGAAGGGATTTTATAATGAGGATAAAATACTTGCCTTTAAGCGGATTAATTTTAAAGCACCTTATAATATCATTTTTTTTCCTTTGTTCGTAGGCGGTCAATCTAATCTCTACGTTACCAGAATTGATATCCCCGCATTGGATGATATTGATGGTGATGGCGATCTCGATATTGTTACCTTTAATATAAATGGAGGTTTTGCAGAATTTTATAGAAATGAATCCGTAGAAAAGAATTTTAAAAATGATTCCCTTTTATTTCGCCTGGATAGTCAGTGTTGGGGCGGTTTTTATGAATCGGGTTCTTCAACTAAAATTGATTTTTCTCCTGCTCCGGGTATTTGCTATAAAATTACACCTGGTGAATTAGCGGGAAATTTCAGGCATTCCGGTAGCACCCTTTTGACGCTTGATCTCGATGGCGATGGCGATAAAGAGTTGTTTCTTGGAGATATTTCTTTCCCAAATATCACGCTGCTTACCAATGGGGGAAATGCCAAAACTGCCTGGATGAATAAACAGGATAATTATTTTCCGATGTATGATTTTCCCGTCGATTTGCCTTCCTTTCCCGCTTCTTTTGCTCTCGATGTAAATCAGGACAGTCTGAAAGATTTGATTTTTGCTCCAAATGCTATTTTTAATTCAATAGATGAAGGGGCGTTTTTGTTTTATAAAAATATCGGGACAAAAGATAAAGCCTTATATACTTTGGTGGAGAAGAATTTTTTATCTGAAAATACCCTCGATGTTGGCAAAGGAGCAAGTCCCACCTTTGCCGATATAAATGGCGATGGATTACTGGATTTGGTGGTTGGTAATTATGGAAATTTTAAAGAACCTGGCGTTTATCCTTCTGGATTGTTTTATTTTGAAAACAATGGAACTTATGCTAAACCATCTTTTATTTTAAAAGACAGTAATTTTTTAAGCCTTAACAGATTTAATTCGGTTTCTCGTGATTTTTCACCCGTTTTTGCTGATATGGACGGCGACGGCGACGCAGATGTTCTGATCGGTGATGAGTCAGGTCAGTTGTTTTACGGCGAAAATATGGCAGGTAAGGGAAAGCCACTAAAAATAGATCAATTTGTTTATCCATACATGGACATTGACGTTGGTTTGTATGCCACACCCTTTGTTTTTGATGTTAATAACGATGGTTTACCCGATGTACTTGTTGGGGAAAGAGGTGGCAATATTAATTATTTTCAAAATATAGGGTCCAAAACCAGACCTTTTTTTGATGCCAATGCTGATATTATGCCTAATGCCACCCGTTGGGGAGGCGTTAATACGAATAAACCTGGCTATCTAAATGGTTCAACTGCGCCAATAATATTTTATACTAATGAAGGACTTCGCTTATTGACAGGATCAGATGATAAAGGATTACTATTATACGAAATTTCTGAAGCCAGTCAAAAGTTTAATCTCGTGGAAAATGGATTAGGTACGTTGAAAAATGGATTTCAAGTAAAACCTGCGTTGGCTGATATCAATAACGATGGTTCCTATGAGTTATTAGTGGGTAATGCAAGGGGAGGGCTACAACTTTACCAAACTCCCTGGCAAAAATTAACGACCAATACTAAGGAAATTAAAAATGCTACCTCAGCTAAAATAATTGTTTATCCAAATCCATCTGATGATTTCATACGGTTAAAATACGAATCGGCAAATTCATTTTCTAACGTTAAGATTTCTGTATTTGATGTTTTGGGTCGGTGTCTTATGACATTGGAGAATTACAATGAAAATTCACCCATAAATATTTCAACGCTCCCAAATGGATTTTACCAGATACAATTAGAGGACGGGATGGAAAAATATCATACCACTTTTATTCGCTAAAAGAGTTAGCGGTTAAATTTTTTAAAATCGACGGAAGGATCATAATCTTGCTTTGTTTTCCATGCATGAAGCTCGCTTCGGGAATCTTTAGAACGGAAAATAGGGAATAACAACTGAATATACCAGGGTTCTTTTATCTGATTCCATGCACCGAATGTTTCAGGATATTTTCGGGTAATTTTAGCGGTCCCAAAAAGGATATCCCAGAAAAACAAGAGGTTACCAAAGTTACCGTTAGGATGGGAAATGCCATCTTCAGCAGTTAGACCATGGTGTGCAAAATGGGTGCTTGGGGTTGAAATGGTTCTTTCAATAATCCATGCCAAAGGATGAAGTACCTTATAACGGTATAAGAAACGGTCCCATTTGGTTTCACTATGAGCTAAAAGAATAACTATCAATTTAACGGTTACATAAAAGATATAAACATAGCCCATGCCAAGATAAATGAGTATTCCTGAAAGCCAGATGCCTGGCATGAGGGCATAATAAAGTATGGCATTTCTGTAGGTCACCAATACACCCATTTCTTCAACAACATGGTGAGGTCGATGCAACTTCCACATAACCATATTAGTATGAGACCAACGATGCCACCAATATTGTACCATATCGTCTAATATCAAAAAGGTAACAATCTGCCACATAAAATGAAGATTGATAAAATAGTTTTCAAGGTTTGGTAAGAAAAAATTCATTCCAAAAAAGGTAACTAAAAAAATACCGGGTTGAATGAGCGTTGGTAGCGTTGCAAGGCTGACAAGTTCGATAGTGTAGTCCGTTTTTGATCTTTTTCCACTAAAGTAAAGGCCTCCCAATGCTTCCAGAATGCCCAGAATTAAAAGAACGGCGGCGGGAATTAATTTACTGTATAGGCTAAGTTCCATATTTTTTATTTTTAGCTGATATCTGTACAAATATATTTTAAAATTTGAAACTCATCTATGCCATATTTAGACCCCTCTCTACCAAATCCACTTTCTTTTACTCCTCCGAAAGGGGCGGCAGCATAAGAAATAATGCCGGTATTTACGCCAACCATGCCATATTGTAAAGCCTCAGTTACTCGGTGTATTCTTGCATTGTCTTTAGTATAAATATAGGAAGCGAGACCAAATTCGGTATTATTAGCTATGGAAATGGCTTCTTCTTCTGTTGAAAATGAGGATATGGCCGAAATAGGACCAAAAATTTCTTCTTTTGATAAGGCCATGTCAGGGGTAACCTGCGTTAATATGATCGGAGAAATAACCGTATTATCTACCGATGTATTCCTGGAATAAAAAATCTTTGCCCCTTTTTCAATGGCATCGTTTAGCAAATAGTTTACTTTTTTTATAGCTGCTTCATTGATTAATGGGCCAATTTGGGTGTCATCTAAGAATCCGTCCCCAACCTTCATTTTATTCACCTCGTACGCTAATTTTTCATTAAAAGCATCTAAAATATTAGCATGGATTAAAAATCGGTTGGTACAAACGCAGGTTTGCCCAGCATTTCTATATTTTGATAGTATAGCGCCTTCTACAGCGGCATCTACATCAGCATCGTCAAAAACAATAAATGGAGCATTACCACCTAGTTCGAGCGATAGTTTTTTAAGAGTGGCAGCCCCTTTTTCCATTAAATATTTACCCGTTTTGGTTGAACCTGTGAAGGAAATTTTATGAATATTTTTATGAGCACAAAAAAAGTCTCCCGCAATCACGGGTTTACTGGTAGGCAAAATATTTAGTACGCCCTTGGGAAACCCCGCTTTTTCAGCTAAAACAGCCAGCGCCAGAGCAGAAAGAGGGGTGTCCTCAGCAGGTTTTACCAACAAAGTACAACCTGCAGCTAATGCCGGGGCAATTTTCCGTGTAATCATGGCATTAGGGAAGTTCCAGGGAGTTATAGCAACCACCACGCCAATGGGTTGCTTTATAACCGATATTCGTTTATTTACATCGGGTGACGGAATAATATCACCATAAACCCGCACGGCTTCAGCAGAAAACCATTCAATAAAAGTGGCTCCATAGCGAATTTCCCCTAAAGCTTCCTGAAATGGTTTTCCTTGTTCCAGGGTTAATATGGTTGCCAAATCCCGCTCATTTTCTATAATGAGATTATGCCATTTATTTAATATGCTGCTTCTTTCATAACTCGTTAATTTAGCCCATGTTGGAAATGCAACGTTGGCCGCTTGAATCGCATAATCAAAATCGCTGACCTGTAAATCACTGACTTCTGCAATCATCATTTTGTTAAACGGATTATAAACAGGGAAAGTCTTTTTCTCAGTACCTTTAGTCCATTGACCGTTGATAAAGGCTTCCTGTTTGAATAAATCAGCGTTTTTTAAATCAATGGGTAAACGATTCATTTTTGTTGGAGACTTTAAATGTATATCAATATTGTAAAAATACCAAATTATGTTTTTAATAAGTGCTTTCTTGTGGGTTTGCCTATCTTCTTCTGACCTGAGATTAGATATTGATCACGGTATCTACCTTTCAGTATCAGAAGTAAGTTTGGCAAAAGATAACAGCCAAAGCCACATTAATATAAAGATATTTTCAGACGATTTTGAAAATATTCTTCGGTTATACAACAAAGGTAAATTATCGCCTACTGATATATGTGCCAAAGAAAGCCTGATTCTGTCCTATTTTACTAAAAATATGCCAATGAAAATCAATGATAGATATATTAAATTACAGTGGTCAGGCTGCGAAAAAATAGGGGATAGTTTATCCTTACATTTTTCTTTTACCTGCCCGGCAGATGGCAAAGAACTGAAAATCAAGGCGACCTTCTTTACTGAGCTATTTTCATCACAACAAAATATAATTCAGATAAAAACCGAGGGGTCAGCCAATAGGTTCTTAAAATTTAAAGAAGGGGATTCCTGGCAAACGGTATCATTTTCCGGTAAATAAATCGAGTAACGATTGGGAGGTAACTAAAATACCTGTTTCAAGAGATTTTTCAGGGTCAGGATAGTAAAAAGGAGAATGTAATCCTGGTAAATCATTCTTTTTGATACGTTCCTCAGGAGCAGTTCCAAGCCAGAATAATACAGAGGGAACCTTATGAGAAGTCCTTCCGTAAGCGGAAAAATCTTCAGCAACCATTTGAACCTCAGCATTTACCACCATATTTTCACCTATACTTTTTTTTGCACTGCCCGACAGTTTATCAACTAATGATTCATTGTTGTAATTTGCGGCTATATAAACGGGGGAAAATGCTATTTTAGGGTATTTTTCAGGAGGTAAACCAGCAGCCATAGCCGTACCATGGCAAATTTCCGTAATTCTCTTATGTATCATTGTTCTAACCTCCTCTTTAAAAGTTCGAAGGGTTAAACCTAGTTTAACTTCGTCGGGAATAATATTGCTGGCTGTACCAGCATGAATGGAACCCACGGTAACCACCGCTGATTCAATAGGTTTTAGGCTTCTACTGGTGATGGTCTGTAATTCCATGATCAACATACTGGAGAGAACAATGGGGTCAACGGACATGTGAGGAGAAGCGCCATGAGCTCCTATTCCGTACACCGTAATGGTTACCGACTCAGAGGCAGCCATGGTATAACCCTTTCCGTAGCCTACCTTTCCGGCGGGAATGGTGGGACTACAATGCAGTCCGATAGCATAATTGGGCACACCGAAAGTTTCGTAAATTCCGCCTTCTAACAATGCTTTTGCACCCGCGCCTATTTCTTCGGCAGGTTGTCCAATGAGCATAAGCGTGCCTTTCCATTGATCTTTCATTTTTATGAGCGCCCTTGCAGTGCCCAACCAGGTTGTCATGTGCATGTCGTGACCACAGGAATGCATGACACCCGATGTAGTTCCATTTGTGGTGTAAGTTTTACTGCTGGCGTAGGGTAAACCCGTTTTTTCTGACATAGGTAGCGCGTCCATATCGGTGCGATATAAAATAGTTGGCCCTTCACCATTTTTGAAAATACCTACAATGCCATAAGAATTTCCCACATTCTCTGTTACCGTCACGCCAATTTTTCTTAATTCAGAGGCTAACAAAGCAGAAGTCTCTTTCTCCTGTAATGAAACCTCCGGCATTTGATGTAATTTTTTGTAAAATGGAATCAAATAGGACAAATCTTCTTTAATGCTTTGTTTATCGACCTCCACAGGTTCAGCGTTATTTACTTGAGCATTAAAAAGGAACAAAAAAGGGAAAAGGGAAAATATCAGATGCATAACTTTAAAATTATTTGTTAGGCAAATTATTAAATTATATTGTTATCATTGTTTTTTTTTGATTTTAATATTTTTATTTCTTCAAATGCAATCGCTATGAAAGCTTATCACGACTTACTTCAACACATTTTAAAGGAAGGTGTTGAAAAAATGGATAGGACGGGAACAGGTACAAAAAGTATTTTTGGCTACCAAATGAAGTTAAACCTTGAAGAAGGATTTCCCTTACTGACATCCAAAAAAGTTGCTTTTAGGTGGTTAGCAGAGGAACTTCTTTGGTTCATTAAAGGTGAGACGAATATAAGACCGCTCGTTCAGAAGGGAATAAGTATTTGGAATGAATGGCCGTTTCAATATTGGCTTGAAAAAAATGGTTGGGCGTCTGATTTTCCAAAATATTCAACGGAATGGAAAGATAAAATGCGCGAATTCGTTCAGCTTATTATAAATGATAAGGATTTTGCAGACAAATGGGGCGACCTGGGGCCTGTCTATGGTAAACAATGGCGAAATTTTGGTGGCGTAGATCAACTTTCTCAGGTTATAGCCGATATAAAATCAAATCCAGATTCCAGAAGACTTATTGTTTCTGCATGGAACCCCGTTGATATACCTGGCATGATAAAAAGTGGATTACCTCCATGCCATACGCTGTTTCAGTTTTATGTATCAGATGGTAAGTTAAGTTGTCAACTCTATCAACGATCCGCCGATGTGTTTCTGGGGGTACCTTTTAATATTGCATCTTATGCTTTGCTAACTCATCTGATCGCTCATGTTACCCAGTTGCGGCCAGGTAATTTCATTCATACCTTTGGCGATGCACATATATATAACAATCACCTCGTCCAGATAAAGGAACAGTTATCCAGAACACCCAGGGAATTACCCACCATTTCACTAAATGAAAAGGTAAAGGACCTGTTCCAATTTGATTTTTCTGACATAACATTAGAAGGTTACGACCCACACCCAGCGATAAAAGCAGAAGTATCTGTTTAATACATTGGCATACAATAGTATACGTATTAAATTATTTTAAATAAAATAATATTTTGTAATTATTATTTTATCGAAATATTATAGTTAAAAGAAGCGTATATTTTGCTTATTAACTATTAATTAGTGCGTTTTACCATATATAATTTATTTAAAGAACAAAAATCATCATTTATTATTTAGAAATTATCTAAATAGCGAATAGTTCTTAAAAAAGCATGGTAAAACAAGTTAGGCTTAATATATTTGCGGTGACAAAAAAATGACATTTCATTTCACTTAGAAACAATTCTGAATTCCAAACTGTGAATAAAATGATTTTTAAATCGATGTTGCGTGTTTTCTTTCTGACAGGTGTATTACTGTTACAATATTTTCCTGTATCCTCTCAGGATTCAGCTATGCCTGCTGCCGCGGCTACTGCGGCTGCGCCTGCGAGTGTTGATATTGCTGCAGGTAAAACCCTTTTTAAAAACCAATGTGCTTCCTGTCATAATAAAAATATGAAGGATAAGCTTACTTGGATAAGAAATTCTCAGGCAATGATTAATAGTGGTCACCCCAGAGCGGTTGAGCTTTGGAACGAATGGAAACCTACTATTATGACTAGTTTTACTTCTCTTACAGATAGTGAAATCGATAATATTTTAGGTTACATCCAGGATGTTCACGTTAATGGCGCAAATCCAGTGTCAGCAGCAGGTGGAACAACAGGAACAGTAGCTGCGGTTGAGCCAGCTGATAATACTAATCTATATATTCTTCTAACAGGTATTTTAATTTTATTGGCTGTTATTCTCTCGAGAATCTTATCCAATCTTAATTTTATGGTTCAAGTTAGCGAAGGTAATACCGATGCTAAAAGGAAAACCCTGATGGAGATTATTACAGGTAAAGGTGTCATCGGATTTGTTCTGTTTGCTCTTGTTGTCTTAGGGGGTTATACTACGGTAAATAACGCCATTAATTTGGGAAGACAGCAGGGATACCAACCTACTCAACCTATTAAATTTTCACATGCTACTCACTCAGGCTTACATAAAATAGATTGTCAATATTGTCATGACGGTGCAAGAAGAAGTAAGCAGAGTGTTATTCCAGCAGCTAATACCTGTATGAATTGTCATAAGGCAATCAAAGTCGGTTCACAATATGGAACGGCTGAAATTTCAAAAATATACGCTTCTATTGGTTATAATCCGAATACAGATCAATATATCGAAAATTATGACAATTTGAGCAAAGCTAAAATTGAGCGTATTTTCAAAAAATGGTTCGCTGACTCTTATGTACAAGAAAAAGGGACTATAGACGATGAGGGTGAGGCCTTAATAGAAAATCAGTGGGATGCTATCGTTACTTCTTTAACTGATAAAAATTCCGGTGATTATAAGGTTCAGGGACCTATCGAATGGGTAAGAATCCATAATTTACCTGATCATGCTTATTTCAATCATGCTCAACACGTTACCGTTGGTAAAGTAGCTTGCCAAAATTGCCATGGACCCGTACAGACAATGGATGAGGTTCACCAGTTTTCTCCTTTATCTATGGGTTGGTGCATCAATTGCCATAGAAAAACGGAAGTGAAATTTGCTGATAATCCTTACTACCAATCTTATGAGCGCATGCACAAGCAAATGGCCAAAGGTGAAAGAGATAAGGTGACTGTAGAGGAGATAGGTGGCCTGGAGTGCCAGAAATGCCACTACTAAAATCAAATTGTCCTAAAAAATTATTTCTCCAAATGCTTATTTTCCGCATAAAATGAAGAATAAATCGAATGAAGTCTGGATTGGTGATGCTCAAATAGCAAACGATCCTGCATACCTAAGCGAATCAAATCAAGAATTTCATAGTCTTACGGTAGTTCAACAGCTTGAAGACCCAAGTCAGGTAGATTTAAATAGCAATCGTCGTGATTTCTTAAAATACCTTGGATTTGGTCTTGGCGCTGCCACAGTGGCTGCAAGTTGTGAAATTCCTGTTAGAAAGGCCATTCCCTATGTTATAAAACCGGATGCAATCGTTCCAGGTATAGCAACCTATTATGCCTCTTCCTTTGCTCAGGGTGGAGATTATTGCTCCATTTTAGTAAAAACAAGAGAAGGTCGTCCTATCAAAATTGAGGGTAACTCTCTTTCATCTGTATCTAAAGGTGGAACAAGTGCCAGAGCACAAGCCAGTGTGCTAAGTCTTTATGATACAAGTAGAATTGCAGGTGCTTTTAGAGTTAAGAATGGTCAGATTGAAAAGCCTACATCCAGAAATAAAAAAGGTCCGGGTTGGGAGGTGATTGATGCGGAAATAATGGCCGCATTGAATTCAACAAGTCAAATAAGAATTGTTTCTCCAACCATTCAAAGTCCAACAACAAAAAAAGCGATAGCTGATTTTACCATCGCATTTCCAAATACTCGCGTAGTAACTTATGATGCTATTTCGGCGTCTGCCTTGATTCAGGCAAATGAAGCTTGTTTCGGTGAGGCAGTAGTGCCTAATTATCAGTTTCAAAATGCAGAGGTTATTGTCTCTTTTGAAGCTGATTTCCTTGGTACCTGGGTTTCTCCTATCGAGTTTGCCACACAATATGTAAAAAACAGACGAATTGAGGATTTGAAAAATCCTAAAATGTCTAAACATATTCAGGTGGAAAGCCACATGAGCTTAACTGGTTCTAATGCCGATAATAGAATTATGGTTAAACCTTCTGAACAGGGTGCCGCCATTCTTTCTCTATATAATGCCTTAGCTGCATTGGCAGGACTTCCCACACAGAGTGGTCCTTCACTAGGCGCTGAAAAGGCAAAGAAATTCAAAACACTGGCAACAACTCTTTTCAATGCAAAAGGTAAATCGTTGGTTGTGTCTGGTTCAAACAATGTAGGTGAACAAACATTAGTTAATGCAATAAATTATTTGTTGGGAAATTATGGTTCAACCATTGATTTCGCCAATGCTTCATTGCAAAGACAGGGTATCGATAAATCAGTCAATGATTTGATTTCAGAAATGAAATCAGGTAAAGTAGATGCTCTTTTCTTTATGGATGGAGCCAATCCTGCCTGGGATATACCTCGCGCAGATGAATTTGCCACCCTGTCTAAGAAAGTAAAACTGAAAGTATCTTTCTCTACGGTTCCTAATGAAACATCAGCTATATGTGATTATGTCACACCAACGCACCATTTCTTAGAGAGTTGGGGAGACGCTCAACCTAAGAAGGGGCATTATAGTTTAGTACAACCAACGATATCTCCATTGTTTGACACACGTCAAACGGAGGTTTCTTTGCTAACCTGGGCTAAAAGTACTGCATTAGATGCAGCATCGGAACAACCTGCATTAGATTATCTAATGAAGCATTGGGAAACGACTATTTTTCCAACCCAAAGCAGATTTGCTATTTTCCGTGCTTTTTGGGATAGTTGTCTTCATGACGGTATTTATGAAGCACCAATGGCTTTGACTTCAGTACCTTCATTTAACGGAGATGTTCAAAAAGCGGCTAGTCAGGTAAGAAAACCAGTTCAAAACGCCTTGGAAATTTCGTTTTTCGAAACAGTGAATATGGGTGGTGGGCAGTATGCAAATAACCCTTGGCTTTCTGAATTAGCAGATCCCGTTTCCAGGACTTCTTGGGGTAATTATCTTGCCGTTCCTGTCAAATGGGAGGGCGGAAATAAAATTTCCTCCTTAAATAATATCAATCCCCGTGAAATTTATGGTGAAGCTGATATTGTTGATCTAGAGGTAAATGGAACCAAACAAGCTGTAACTGCCGTAAGACAATTTGGACAGTTAGAAGATACTGTGGGACTAGCCATAGGTTATGGACGTACCGTAACAGGTTACATGGGTAAAGCCTTAGGAAATAATGTGGGAATAAATGTTTATCCTTGGTTATCTGTTGATGCTCAAGGGAATACCCAGTATTATGCAACAAAAGCTAAAGTAAGTGATCCTATTGACAAGGAGGATTTATTTGCTTGCGTTCAATATCACCACGCAATGGGGGTTACCGGAAAGGATCCTAAAACGGGTGAAACCTTAAATGTAGATGAAAAGACTTCTATGACCATCGGCTCTGGTTATCAGGGAGGTATTGTAGATAGATCTATTATTTATAAAGGTAATTTAGATGAATTAAGTGAGTTGGTTCATCATGTAGAAGAGAAAAGGGCGGAAGCTGCAGAGTTAAATAGTAAAACCCTTTATCCAATCAATGAATTTGTAGATAATCAATATTCTCAAGGTCATTGGTGGGCAATGCATATCGATTTAAATGCATGTATCGGTTGTGGAGCTTGTTCGATAGCTTGTATGGCTGAAAACAATGTTCCCGTTGTTGGTAAAAAAGAGGTGGGTCGTCATCATGAGATGAGTTGGTTGCGTATTGACAGATACTTCTTTGGTGAATATGAAAACCCTAATACGGTTTATCAACCAATGATGTGTCAACATTGCGATAATGCGCCTTGTGAAAATGTTTGTCCAGTGGCTGCTACCCCTCATAGTTCTGAGGGTTTAAATCAAATGACTTACAATCGTTGCATTGGAACTCGTTATTGTGCTAACAATTGTCCTTATAAGGTACGACGCTTTAATTGGCTGGATTACACCAAAGCAGATATGTTTGCCATTAATGAGCCTACGATAGGTAATGAATCACTACCATTTGGTGCTGACAATTTAACAAGAATGGTGTTAAATCCTGATGTAACCGTTCGTTCAAGAGGTGTTATTGAAAAATGTAGCTTCTGTGTGCAACGATTACAAGAAGGTAAATTGACAGCTAAAAAAGAAGGTCGTGCTTTACAAGATAACGATGTAAGAACAGCTTGTCAAACAGCTTGTCCTACGGGAGCTATTGTTTTTGGTGACAGAAACAATAAGTCCGGTGATTTATCTAAGAAATTAGATAATCCACTAAACTATATTGTGTTGGAAGAAATTGGCGTTCGTTCTTCTGTAAATTATACTGCTAAGGTTGTTAACCGCAGCGAAAATTTAGACGCTTAATATAAATGGTTAGCCATCATATGTTGATTACTTTAAAATATAACTCATGAGTGCACCTATTTCTGCGATTAGGGAACCTTTAATTACTGGGAGCAAGACCTACCATACCATCACCGAAGATATATGTGGGCCTACTGAAAGGACCCCAACGACTGCCTGGGTCATTGCTTTTATTTTTGCTGTAACAGGATTAGCGCTATATGTTTTTAGCGTTACCTGGACAATTTGGGTTGGTATTGGTTCCTGGAACCTGAATAGAACAATAAATTGGGGTTGGGATATTACCAACTTCGTTTGGTGGGTTGGTATCGGTCACGCCGGTACGCTCATTTCTGCCATATTACTACTTTTTAGACAAAAGTGGCGTACGGGTGTAAACAGAGCCGCTGAAGCAATGACAATCTTTGCCGTAATGTGTGCGGGTCAGTTTCCGCTGATTCACATGGGTAGATTATGGCTTGGTTTTTTCATCTTCCCTTATCCAAATACAAGAGGTCCATTATGGGTGAACTTTAATTCACCTCTTCTTTGGGACGTATTCGCTATTTCCACTTATTTCACCGTTTCTTTACTTTTCTGGTACACCGGACTTGTTCCAGACTTCGCAACCGTAAGAGATAGAGCGAAGGGACTAAGAAGAAAGATTTATAGCTATATATCTTTCGGATGGACGGGCTCGGCAAAACACTGGCAAAGATGGGAAGCATTATCTTTAGTATTAGCTGGTTTGGCTACGCCATTAGTATTATCGGTTCATACTATAGTATCCTTCGACTTCGCAACCTCGGTTATTCCCGGTTGGCATACTACTATATTTCCTCCTTACTTCGTTGCAGGAGCCATTTTCTCTGGTTTTGCTATGGTGCAAACATTGATGATTATGACCAGGAAGGTACTAAAATTAGAAGATTATATTACGCTGGAGCACATAGATAGTATGAATAAGGTCATTCTGGCCACAGGAAGTATCGTTGGTGTTGCTTACTTGACAGAGTTGTTCATCGCTTGGTATTCTGGCTATATTTATGAGCAATTTGCTTTTTATAACAGGGTAATGGGTCCTTATTTCTGGTCTTATATAGGTATGATGGGCTGTAATGTTATCTCTCCTCAAATCTTCTGGAGTAAGAAAATGAGAAGAAGTATCCTGGTTACTTTCTTTATGTCTATATTCATCAACATCGGTATGTGGTTCGAACGCTTTGTTATCATCGCCTCCACGTTGGCAAGAGATTATCTTCCTTCAAGTTGGAGTTACTATTCTCCTTCCTGGGTTGAGGTTTGTTTGTTCATCGGTACATTGGGTTTATTCTCTACTTTATATCTTGTTTTCATGAGAGTGGCTCCCGTAGTTGCTGTAGCTGAAATCAAGGGTATTCTTAAAACGGGAGGAGATCAGTATGTAGGACCAAACATTAAACATGACAACGCTCATAAAGAATCAACACATCATTAAGCATTGTTTGCGCTAAAAAGAAATTTTAAATGAAACAAGAATCAACCCAAGTACTCTACGGTTTATATAACGACGAGGAAGTACTGCTCCATGCAGTAAAAAAGGCTAAGGAAGATCATTTAGATATAATGGATGTTTATTCACCTTTTCCAGTTCACGGTCTTGATAATATTTTAGGCTTGACTGAAAGCCGTATCCATATTGCAGGTTTTATCTACGGATTAATAGGCTGTTTAAGTGCCTTTTTATTTATGACCTGGGTGTTTACCAGAGATTGGCCAATTATATTCGGTGGTAAGCCTTATTTTTCTGCTCTNNGATGATAGAATTACAGATGATAAGTTTTGTATTGCTTTTGATGTCGATAATGCTGATGAATCAAAGCAGGCAGCACTTAGACAGTTTTTAACCGATACAGGTGCTGAAGAAGTTAACGTTAAATCGATCTGATAAACCTGATTATTATCTTCTAAAAAAGAAGTATATGATACTTATAAGAAAATTTGTTGTTTTGATATTGTCTCTTTCTGTTTTCATGGTGAGTTGTTCACCCTCTGGTAAGAATAAGACTGGTCATGAGTATATGCCTGATATGGCTCATGCGATTGCTTATGAAGCCAATGTTTATGGTTATTCATCTAATAATACCTGGGATAAAGAGAGCTCAAGATCAAGGAGAGCTCTTTCTGTTCCTGGTAAGCCTGTTAATGGAACGGTCCCGCGCGGTTATAGTGGTGCTATGTCAAATGGTGAAATAGACCAATCAAAAATGGATATGATTCGGGGTAAAAATCAATTGAATGCCCAGGCAACTACGGTGAATGGCCATGTAGGTTTTTATTATGCTGATAATGAAGATGAAAGGCTTCGTGCAATAGCAGAAATTAAATCAAATCCTTTTCCTATTACAAAAAAAGGACTTGAGATTGGTAAAGAATTATACACCATTAATTGTGCTATTTGTCACGGGGATGCCGGTGACGGTGCGGGTTATTTAGTGCGCGATGCCAATCCTGCAACGGGTGATCCTGGTGGAAAATATCCTGCAGCACCTGCAAATTTTATGTTGGACGATTTGATTAACTCCTCGAATGGACGTTATTACTTCAGTCTTATTTATGGTAAAAACGTTATGGGGGGTTATGCCGACAAATTAAGTTTCGAAGAACGCTGGCAGGTAATTCACTATATCAGGTCTTTACAGGCGGCTTCTAAAACATTAATTTACAACGAGAAAATGAATACTCTAAACGCTGAATATGGTGTGCCGTTGAAAATGAAAAATCAATTGGCTTCGGTTTCAGTTAAATAGTCTTCAAATATTAAATCTGCTTACTTAAATGGCAAATGTGATGAATCAATTTACTTTTACTTCCAAACAAAAAAACGTATTATTTGCTTTTATGGGCCTTGGATTACTTTGTCTTGCTTTGACTTGGTTTTCTGATGATGCCTTGCACACGCGTTTTTGGAGTAATTTCCTACATAATGCTACCTTTTTTACAGGTATTTCATTTGTTTCACTATTCGTTATTACTGCTTTTACTACGGCTTGGGCTGGTTGGTATGTAGGTATGAAAAGAATTTGGGAAGCTAATATGCAGTTTATTTTGGTTGGCCTTGGATTAATGCTTGTTGTAGCTTTAGGTCTTTGGGGACATTTCCATCATTTATACCATTGGTCTGACGAAGCTGAAGTAGCTAAAGATGCGGTAATGAAAGGTAAAGCATCTTTCTTGAATAAATATTGGTACACGCTTGGTACCTTGGTCATTGTGGGTATGTGGGCGTTTTTTGCTTACAATATTCGCAAACTTTCTTTGGACGAAGACATTAATGGTAAGGGGCAGGCAGATAATTTTAAGCATCATAGAAAAATTAGAGTTTGGTCTGTTATCTTCATGCCTTTAGCTGGTTTCTCTAGTGCTGCTATCATTTGGCAATGGGTAATGTCAGTAGATGCTCATTGGTATAGTACTCTTTTTGCCTGGTATTCAGGAGTTAGTTGGTTTGTAAGTATGATTGCTATCACGATTTTAACTCTAATTTATCTGAAAAGCTTAGGATATTTTGCCCATATTACTTCTGATCACATGCATGATCTTGGTAAATTATTATTTGCATTTAGTATTTTCTGGACTTATATGTGGTTTTCTCAGTATATGCTTATTTGGTACGCAAACGTTGGAGAGGAAACGGTTTACTTTTACGAAAGATTACAAAATTACAAGCCCTTATTTTACGCTAATCTTTTAATTAATTTCATTCTGCCATTCTTTGTTTTAATGCGTAATGATAATAAAAGAAAATTTGGGCCTCTCGCTTTTGCCGCTATCATGGTTTTTATCGGTCACTGGCTCGATTTCTTTCTTATGATAAAACCAGGAGTAAGACATACAGCTTTAGAAGCGTTGGGCCATCATCATGCTGCTGGTCATGATACAACACTTCCTTTTCAAATGGGTTTTACAATGCCTGGATTGTTGGAAGTTGGTACTATGTTGGGTTTCCTTGCACTTTACCTGTTTATTACCCTCAGGAGTTTAAGTAAAGCTGCGTTGTTCCCTAAGAATGATCCTTATGCAGAGGAAGCTACCCACCACCATGTTTGGCCTTATGTATAATCATTCTAAATAAAAAACCATTGCGGACGAATTTTGTTTAATAAGTTAATAATAAACTAATTTTGTTGCTCACATTTTTACATTAACAATAAATTACATCATGACTATTCTTCTTGTAATAATTAGTATAATTCTTATCGCTGTTATTATTGTACAAATAGGGAAGGTAACTGAACTTGCTGCAAAAATTAGAGGGGAGGAAGAAATGCAGTATGAAGTTAATCATAGTCAAGGCGGCTACATGATTCTCTTCTTGGTTGTGTTTTTAATTGGATGTATCGTTTCCGCTGTTTACTTCAAAAACTATATGTTGGGATATGGTCCTCATTTGCCAGCGTCAGAACATGGATCCATCTTAGATAAGATGTTCAATGTGACCCTTTTCTTTACTGGCATCGTTTTTGTTATCACGCACATCCTTCTTTTTTATTTTGGTTGGAAATATAGTGCTAAAAAAGGTAGAAAAGCCTTGTTTATTCCTCATGATAACAAACTTGAAATCATTTGGACAGCTATTCCTGCTGTGGTTATGACCTTTTTGGTTGTTGGTGGTTTGGATGCTTGGAATGAGGTAATGGCAGATGTTTCAGATGACGATAAATATTTAGAAATTGAAGCAACTGGTTTTCAATTTGGTTGGAATTTGAGATATCCTGGTGCTGATGGTTTAATTGGGGAGAAAAATTATAAATTGATTTCAAGTGAGAATCCTTTAGGTCAGAACTGGAAGGATGAAAAGAATCTGGATGATTTTCTTGCGACTGAACTTGTTCTTCCAGTGGGCCAAAAGGTAAGGGTTAGAATTACTGCTCAAGATGTTCTTCATAATTTTTATTTACCTCATTTCAGAGTTAAGATGGATGCCATTCCAGGTATGCCTACTTACTTTGTGTTTACACCCTCGAAAACAACAGAAGAATATAGGCAGGAACTCAAAAAATATGCTGAGTATAATGTGCCTGATCCTGCTGATCCTTTGAAAATGCTTTGGGAAACTTTTGAATATGAACTGGCTTGTGCAGAATTGTGCGGTCGTGGTCACTACAGTATGAAGCGTCCCGTAAAAATTGTTTCTCAAGAGGAATATGATACTTGGTTAGCCTCTCAATCTTCCTATTATCTTTCCAATATTCGTTTTAAAGAAAGCGATCCCTGGACTGATAAATTATTTGATACAGAGGTGTCTTCAAAGAAAGAAGCGTTAAACGCAGCTTTTGTGTTCGATAATATTGGCAAAGATTTACCTATCGATGCTCTAAGTTTCAAAGGTGATAAGGAATTTAGTCTAACAGGCTTTTCAAAAGATCAGTTGGTTTTGTTAGCTGAAACACTAAAATCCAAACAAGGTAGTAGTGTTAATTTATCGGTTACCATTCCTACTGAAAATGATAATATGGTGGCAGAAGCAAAAACAAAGTTGATTTTAGATGTTTTATACGCTAATGGCGTTAATTCATCTCAAATAGAGTTATCACCTGTTTCTATAGCTACTGAAGATAATA
>JAJTER010000071.1 GCA_021299835.1 Saprospiraceae bacterium
TTAAGTGAAGATTTAAGTTTTGAAGGGTCTCGTGTCTGCAGTTTGACATTGAACCGCTGACATCTAAAACGAATTGGTAGTAAGTTGTCTTGTTTTGCATTTTTATTATTTTATATGCAAATGTAGGGAGTAAAGAAACGGACATTGAAATTGACAACCTTGTCAAAAAAAAAATCCGCCCGAAATTTCAGGCGGATATATAATTACTCCCAGTATATTAGTGTAAGATCAATCAAAAATAATAATTTTCATAAAGTTAATTAAAAAAATAATATTATTAAAATAATAATCCCTCGGGGAAAAATACCATAAAAAACTTTGTTTTAGTTTTCAAAGGATAAAATACTGCTTTTTACTGATAAATTTATTAATTTGTTCATCGTAACTAAACATATTGAAACAATGAACAAAATGATGACTAAGTTAGCTGTGATAGGGATAATTTTATTAACCTATTCAGGCCGCGTGTATGGAAATACCTTTCTTTTCGGGGATCCTGCTATTGAAGGGCGTTGGGATATAACCGTTGACAAGGGCGATAAAAAAGTACCCTCCTGGCTGGACGTCCGACATTCGGGTAATAGAACCCTGGTCGGTTATTTTGTCAGTGAATCGGGCAGTGCCAGGCCGGTGTCAAAAATAAATTTCAAGGATGGTAAATTAAATTTCTCCATTCCACCTCAATGGGAAGACGGTGATAATGATTTTATTTTAGAGGGTTCCTTGAATAATGGAAGCCTGTCGGGCACTATTACTTCCTGCGATGGGAAAAAATACCCTTGGACTGGCGTGAGAGCTCCTTCTTTGGTGAGAACAACGCCGCCTGTTTGGGGAAATCCCGTGACTCTTTTTAATGGTAAAAATACCGATGGCTGGTACGCGATGGGACCAAATCAGTGGATGGCTAAAAATGGTATTTTAACAAGTGAAAAGTCTGGTTCTAATCTGGTAACCAAAGATAAGTTTTCAGATTTTAAGTTACATATTGAGTTTCGTTATCCTAAGGAGTCCAATAGTGGTATTTATCTTCGCGGAAGGTATGAAGTTCAGGTGTCTGATAGTTATGGAAAATCTCCATTAGTGGATGAGTTTGGCGCTGTTTATGGCTTTATCATTCCGACGGAAATGGCTGCAAAAATGGCTGGTGAATGGCAGGCTTATGATATTACCCTTATTGGCAGAATGATTACGGTAGTGGCTAATGGAAAAACGATTATTTGTAATCAGGAAATTCCGGGTATTACCGGAGGAGCCCTTGATAGCAATGAAGCGGAACCTGGGCCTATTTATCTACAAGGAGATCATGGACCTGTGGAATATCGCAATATTGTGATTACCCCTTCAAAAAATTAAGTAATACCTTGTGCCCAGGCTAAGCATTGATTTACTTTGATTATGCTTAGTGTGGGCACAAACTTAGTCCAGATAAATGCCCATTTGTTCAAATTGTGCAGCAGCATGCAGGAAATGGGCACAAATCCAAAAAACGGTCCATCTTTCAGAATACCCCCCGCGCAGTTTCATCACATCGCTCATGTCCCCATGTTGAGCGAAATTAGTCTCTTGAAATTGTTCCCCCTGAGAACCGCTTGGATCGATCATTTGACCACAACTCAGGAACATTGTTTTCGCCAGTTTCTTTAAATTTTCATCAGCAAGATAAATGCCCATCTTATAGACAGAAGGAGCAAAAACAACGCCATAAACATCTAAATGTTGATTTTGTGCCGATACACCCGTCCAACCTCTGGTTCTGAAACGGTGATCTGCAAGCCTGCCGGCTGGAAGAGGTATGTCCCATACCACGGTATAACTTAGGGTTACATCACAGGCATGTTTTGCCCATTTTAAATATTTTGTGTTGTTGGTAAATTCAAAAGCGGCTAAAAAGCCTTGAAAAGCACCCCATGCTCCCTCTTTATCTTCACAAGTGGCATCAAGGGTGCCTCCCCAATATGGTTCGTCCATATTTAAGTGCCTGCCTGCGTAATAATCGGCTGCCTTAATTGCTGCCCTTCCATATTTTTCATTATTAAAAATGGTTGAAGCGGAGATTAAGGGTGCTATGAAGAATGCTTCAGCTGTATTTACAGGTGTCCAGGTTGGGTTTAAAATACGGTTTGAGAAAACGTCGGCAGCTTTTAGCAGAAAATTCTCCCAAAGAAGGGTGTTTAATTCTTTATTTTTCCTGCCTTCTAAAATGGCTAAAGCTATAGAATTCATAGCTTGTCCCTGGGAAACGGGGTCTTTGCCACTCCATTTTCCTGTTTTAATGTCATAAATAACACAAAATCCATTGGAATCAATGGGTGAGTTGCAAATATGATCCAATGAACTTTGGACCATTTTTGTAAAAGATTCGTTAGGACTATATTTCCCTAATTTTTGTAAAGCAAATCCAGGCGCTTCACCTTGACCAGCCCATCCCAATACAATTTGAGGGTTGCGATAGTCAGGATACATATTAAAACCAGCATAATCTTTTTGTTGAACCCAGCGGGAACGTGCGAATTTAATTTTTTGTGATATGATATCCTCATAACGAGGCAAATCTGCCGTATAAAACGGTTTAAATAATTCGACGGACGTTTTCATAGGTTGTTGAAAGCCAGCACCTTTTTCTGGAACATTATAAGTTTCCAGATAATAGGTCTTTTCAATGATGGTACCAGGGGTAACTTTTATAAAAGTATTAGTATAAGGAAGGCCTTTTTCCTGTAATGCTTTTACCTGATTCCTTTGTCCATTATAACCAACCGGGCCACTTAATAGGGTCAATTCGGCGTGTTTTTCCTTAGTAATCAGGCCCAGAGACCACCATTGATCAAAATGATTTCCCCTATAAACAGGGCTTGGAATTACATGAAGAGCTGCACCGTAGTAATCTGCATTTTCTTTCCACTCCGCACTGGCAAAGGGCATTGGAAACCGATGTTCCTCAAATAAGGCTTCTTCTAAATCTACCCCATTAAACCAAGGTACATTATTTTCCCCATTTTTTTTACCTGATGGATTTCCATAATATAATATGCCAGGTAAGAATGGTTTAACCTCCTTTTGGGGTATAGCCCAACGGATCGCCAGGGTAACTGTTTCAAGTGTTTTTTTACCCTGCCACTCATAACGCCGTATGCATTTTACTTTTCCCCCTTCTTCAAGGTAGCTATCTTTTAATAGGAATTTACCTTCCGCAAGGTTTAAGGTTCCCCTTAAAATGGTCCATTTCCCATCTTTTAAAATGGTATCAGGATGAACATGTTGCCAATTGGAGGGCCATTCATTTTCCCAGGAAGTGGCAATGGACCAAAGACCCTCCGAGGGACTTGATAGTAATGTTTTATTTCCTTGACTTATGCCTATTTGAATTTGTTCATTTTGTTTTAAAATCTTTATGTTTTGGCTAAATACTGAGGTGATACCCAATGTAAAAAGGGGGATAAGCAGATAAAGGGGTAAGTATTTCATAACATTGTTACTTTCATAGTGATAACTTCCTTAAATTTAGCTAAAGAAATTAAAAAATACAAAGATGCTCACCTTACTGATATTTAGTTTTATTGGATTAATGAAGGATACGATTGGTGAAGCTACCATGTATCTGACTACCATGGATCAGCAGCAGTTATTGGCTCCGAAAGTCTTGTTGGCAAGTGACAAGGTTCCAACAAATAGTCAGGTGATTCGTCTTAATCCTTCAAAAACGTATCAGGAAATGGACGGTTTTGGCTTTACTTTAACCGGTGGAAGTGCAATGCATTTGTCAAAAATGGAGAAAGGTGCGAGAGGGAAATTATTAAAAGAATTATTTGGGACGGAAAAAGGGGAGATTGGCATCAGTTATTTAAGGCTCAGTGTAGGTGCTTCCGATTTGGATGAATATCCGTGGTCCTATCTTGATTTACCTAAGGGAAAGAAAGATTTTGCCTTACAGAATTTTTCATTAGGTTACGATTCCTTATATCTCATTCCTATATTAAAGGAAATTCTGGCTATTTCTCCAGCTATACAACTCATGGGCTCTCCTTGGTCACCTCCATCGTGGATGAAGGATAATCAGGACAGCAGAGGAGGGCGTTTATTACCTGAATATTATAATGTTTATGCCCGATATTTAGTTAAATATATTCAGTCCATGCGCAATTATGGAATAAATATTTCAGCATTAACCATACAAAATGAACCTTTACATCCTGGGAATAATCCAAGTCTCATGATGTTAGCAGAGGAGCAAAAGGTATTTGTAAAAGTGCATTTGGGTCCCGTTTTTGAGAAAAACAATATCAATACTAAGATTATCATTTACGATCATAATGCGAATAGACCTGATTATCCTATTTCTATATTAAACGATCCTGAAGCAGCAAAATATATAGATGGCTCCGCTTTTCACCTCTATGAAGGGGAGATTAATGCCTTAGGTAAGGTACATGATGCCCATCCTACAAAAAACTTATATTTTACAGAGCAATGGATTGGTGGACCAGGAAATTTTGCAGGCGATTATAGCTGGCATGTTCGGAATCTGGTCATTGGTGGACCAAATAATTGGGCAAAAACGGTACTGCAATGGAATCTTACTTCCAATATCGATTATACGCCACATACAGACAGAGGAGGCTGCACCAGATGTTTAGGTGCGGTAACTATCGAGGGGGATAAGGTAACCAGAAATCCTGCCTATTATATTATAGGTCAGATTGCACCATTTGTAAGGCCGGGATTTAAACGTATTGAAAGCAATGGTATTGCTAATATTGAACAAGTTGCCTTTTCAGGTCCCACAGGTAACGTCGTATTGGTTATGCAAAATATTTCTTTGGAACGAAAAGTATTTTATGTGAACCATAAGGGAAATCATTTTCCTATGGCACTGGATGCGGGTGCTGTAGCCACTTTGACCATAGAATAAAAAGAATGGTTACAGATTCGCAGGTTAGATTACCTTTTTGATAGCGTTTAGACATTGCTCCACATTTTCTTTATTTGCGCCGTAGCCCATGAGGCCAATCCGCCATATTTTGCCACTGAGGGCACCTAATCCGGCACCTACTTCCAGTTGATGTTCGAGGAGGAGTTTTTTTCTGAGGTTTGCTTCATTTTCAATGCCGGAAGGAAGAAAAACGGCATTTAACTGAGGGAGGCGGAAAGGTTCATCAACGAGGAAGGAAAATCCTAGATCTTGCAACCCGGCCAAAAGAAGCAAATGTATTTCCCGGTGTCTGTTCCATGCATTTTCCAAACCCTCCAGGCAAAGTAAGCGAAGAGCCTCGTGCAAGGCATATAAACTATTTACGGGAGCGGTATGATGGTAAGCACGCTGCCCAGCTTGCAGGCCATCTTCCCAATAGGCCATCACCAGATTAAGATCTAAAAACCAGCTTTGGACTTTCGATTTTCGGTTTTTAATTTTTTCAGCAGCGCGCGGACTAAAAGCGACAGGTGATAATCCGGGAATACAAGAAAGACATTTTTGGCTTCCGGAATAAATGGCATCGATAGCCCATTTTTCTGTAAACAGGGGAATGCCGCCCAGACCGGTCACACTATCCACAATAGTGAGACAATGATATCTGGCGGCGATTTCACAAAGTAATTGGGCATTACTTGCTGCACCTGTGGAAGTTTCAGCATGAACGAAGGCTACTATTTTTGTATCGGGATTAGCTTTTAGGGTAGTTTCCAGGCTATCGGGATCGACAGGTTTTCCCCATTCCTGATCTATAATGACAGGAATACCACCACATCGAAGTACATTTTCCACCATTCGTCCACCAAAAACCCCATTTCTGCAAACAATTACCTTTTCACCTGGTTCGACCAGATTGACAAATGCAGTCTCCATACCTGCAGAACCAGGAGCTGAGACAATAAAAGTGAGAGGATAGGAGGTTTGAAAGGCATATTGAGTCATTTGCTTCACCTCATCCATCATTTTAATGAATTGAGGATCCAAATGCCCCAAAGTAGGTTTTGCAAGAGATTGTAATACAGAAGGATAAATGGGGGACGGTCCGGGACCCATCAATAATCTTTCAGCGGGTTCGAAGGTTGGGAAGGTAGGAGCACCCACAATGTCACTATAGCGCATCATTTTTATGCTAAATATACTCATTTTTCATAAAAACGAATCGTTGATGAAAAGCGCTTATAACATAATAAGAAGGGAGCATTTATCTATTTAGCCAAAAATGGATTTTTTAACTATGGTATTTTCGGGAATAAATCCTCCCGTGCTGACAAGGGGATAAATCTGGACATTTTTCCCTATGACAGAGCCGGGAAGGATAACACAATTCGCACCAATTTCTGAATGATCACCGATAAGCGAACCCATTTTATTTCTACCTGAATTAAATTTTGTATTACCCGTTCTGATGGCAATATTTTTCCCATCGAATCTAAAATTAGAAAGAATGGCCCCTGCACCAAGATGTGCTTTAAATCCTAGAATGGAATCACCTACATAATTAAAATGGGGGACTTGCACGCCATCGAAGAGGAGCGCATTTTTTACTTCGGTTGAATTTCCAATGACACAATTATTTCCAATGACCACATTTTTTCTAATGAATGCGCCATGTCTTATTTCTGTGCCTGAACCAATAATAGCGGGACCCTCAATAAATGCGGTAGTTGCTACAGACACATTTTCTTCAAGCCAAACACCAGGTTTCCATTCAAAATAGGCGTTTGGAAGGGCGGAAATAAAGGCATCAAATTGATTTTCCAATAAATTTAAAACATGCCATGGTTCATCCTGAAACAAATGAGGGAAAAGCGTATAATTTAAATCAAAAAGTTGATTTGTCATCGATTCCCTCATTTGCAATGATATTAATCTTCAGAGGTAATAACGAAAAGAGAATCCATTTGAGGATAATCTCTTTCAAGACGGCAATACATTTTAACCAAACGGGCTGAAATAGAAATAAGATCTTTGGTTTCTAACAAAATATTGAATACCAGAATACTATTTCTAGCGCTATAGGTTTCATTTTTAATACCTTTTGCCTGGCGGGCAATCAGATTTTCAATTTCCTCTAACAGCTGTTTTTTTCTGGCCTTAATTTCATCGTACTGCACATAATCCCTGTTACGGGTAATTTGAGAACAATCTTTGAAAAACAGGTTTAAATCCTGGCTTATTTTTCTAATATTCTGCGCCTGATCTTCATCTAAGGCACCCAACATATCTTCTACGTGCTTCCTTGCGGTTTCCGTAACAAAGACGGCTGATTGCACCAAGTCTTGTTCTATATCGTAGGCCATCAAATAAAGGCGGCTACCTTCTGACAATTCTTCCTGAATGCGTCTTATGGAGTTATAAAAAGTATATTTGAATTCCTCATTACTTTTTTCAAGCCTTTCCATGGCTTTAAGCGCTTCTCTTAATTTTTTTCTGTCCTCTGTTAATAAACCCTCAATGGCAGCGACAAAACCTTCTGCTACGGCATCTAAACTATCGGCTAAACTACCTGCGGTGCTATTAATTATTTGTCTTGCAGGAATAATTTCCGTTTTCATGGTAGATTCTAAAATCTTGGCATTCGACTTTTCTTTTTTATTGTGAAATCTTATGGTCATAGTGATGAATAGGATAGTAAACAATACTAAAAATCCTACACCGTACATATCAAATTTAAACATAATAAAAGCAAAAAGACCTGAAACACTAAAGGCGATAAAAGCGGTCAAAAGCCAACCCAAAATAACACTTAGCACCCCACTGACTCTGAAAACGGCACTATCTCTGCCCCAGGCTCTGTCACTCAAAGAGGTAGCCATTGCCACCATGAAAGTAACGAAAGTAGTAGAAAGAGGTAATTTTAAAGAGGTAGCAAAGGCAATAAGGGAACTTGAAACAGAAAGATTAACAGAGGCGCGAACCAGGTCAAAAGCAGGAGGATTTTCTACCGCGTGATCACTGTTTTTTGATTTGTAGGGTTGGAACCTACTTTCCACCCATTTAACAAATCCAGAAGATTCCGTTTTGTTATTATTTTTATTTGGTTTCCAGGTTAAGCGAACTAAACCGCGGGCAAATCGGTTCGATGAAAATCTTTCTAATCCTTCTGATTGTCTGCCTAAACTAACTTCTGTTTCGGTAACCGTCCTCGCTTTTTTAGAAAACCACAGGGTGAAAATCATTATAATACCTGCAATGACCAACATATAAGTAGGCGCTGGATAAGCTTTGGACAATGAGACCATTAGTAAACTGTCAGCGGCAACGCCACTTGCTTTCCAGGTGTCATAAGCTTCAAAACCGGCCACAGAAACACCAATGAAATTTACTAAATCGTTACTGGCAAAGGCCATAGCTAAGGCAAAAGTACCAGCTAAAACTACTATTTTTAAAATAGGGAAACTTGTAAATTTAGACAAGGCAAATAATATAACGCTCCAAAGAACAATAGTAATGGCAAACATCTCTGCCGTGTTTTGCTTCGTCCAGGCAACAAATGAGGAAGGAATAAAAATAGCTCCTTCGAGGCCTTTAAAGAGCAAGAAGTAGGTAATTCCGCTTAGTGAAAGAGCACCCCAGATTACTCCCTGATATTTCGTTTGGGTAGCTGGGTTGAAAGTAAAAAATACCCGGCCTGCATACATAACAACCAAACCGACTAAAAAGGCAACACCTACGGAGATGAATATGCCGGAAATGATGGTTAAAGCACTGCTCGAGTTGATATAATTTAGTATATCCTGTGCATTTTCACCATTAGTGGACAATTTTATGATTGCGGCGATGATTGCGGCACCTAATAATTCAAATACTATACTTACGGTCGTAGAAGTAGGTAGTCCTAAGGTGTTAAAAATGTCAAGCAGTATGATATCAGCAAACATTACCGCCAAGAAAATAATCATTACCTCGTGGAAATTGAACATTTGGGGATTAAAAATACCCTTTCTGGCTACTTCCATCATACCACCCGCAAATAGAGCACCAATTAAAATGCCAAAACTGGCAATAATCATTATGTTTCTGCGCGAGGCAACTTGCGACCCAATAGCAGAGTTCAAAAAGTTAACAGCATCATTACTTACTCCTACCACCAGGTCAGCGAAAGCAAGAACTAACAATAGAATCACCAATATTATATAAACATCCATAAGAGTTAATTGTAAGCTTTAACTTTAATTTAGCCGAAATCTAAGGTTTATTTGTAAACTAAGTGTTAAGAATTATTAAATTCTGTAAATAAAGGTATTATTTTTACCCCAATGGAAGAAATAATGAGATATCAACCTGTAGAATTTTTTTATTCTTATAATAATTTGCTGGCCATAGAAAGTACCAGATTAGGGGGGCTATCAAAACCACCTTTTGCCAGTTTGAATTTGGGCGCATTTACCAATGACCTTAAGGAAGCTGTTCAACAAAATAAGGAAATCTTATATACTGATTTAGGAATAAATGGTGATCAAATAGCGAGTTCGTTTCAATGCCATGGTAATGAGATTTTAAATGTCGAAAAACCTGGATATTATGAAGGATTTGATGCGCTGATTACAAATAAAAAAAATATTTTTCTGCAAATATTAGTGGCTGACTGTACGCCAATTCTTCTTTTTGATCCTATCCACGAAGTAGTAGCTGCTATTCATGCAGGTTGGAGAGGTACGGTCAATGCCATTGTCCAAAAAACACTGGACAAAATGACTTTGCATTTTCATACGAATCCCTCTGATTGTTTCGCCTATGTGGGAACTTGTATCAGTCAATCCTATTTTGAGGTAGATAAAGATGTTGCGGATAATTTTGATCAGGAATTTTATTTTTTCGATAAAGAGAAAAACAAATATTTTATTGACTTAAAGGGTTGTAACGCTCGGGCTTTGTCTGATGCTGGATTAATGAAAAATCATATTGCTATTTCCCCCTTTTGTACGGTGAAAGATAATGATCTGTTTTTTTCCCACAGGTACGAAAAGGGAACGACCGGGAGATTTGGGGTCATTATAGGCATAAGAAAATAAAAAAAGCCGAACCCTTCGGAAAAGGTTCGGCTTTTAAAATTTTAAGCAAATGGCTTACAATGGATTCTGAACTGAAAGTTTATTAGCATCCAATTCACGGCGGGGAATTAAGAATTCCCAGCGTGCATCACCTGCAGGTACATCAAAAATAAGTGCAACCGCAGCATTGTGACCAATACCGTTTCTATTTAATGGTTGATTAAGACGTTTCAAGTCAAGGAAACGATGTCCTTCTCCCCATAATTCAATGCGGCGTTGGAACATGATTTCTTCAATTAAAGCATCGCCTGTTTTGGTAGAAGTAACATACGCAGGATCTCTCTGTTTAACCAAATCAAATAAGGCTTTTGCAGCCCCTGTATTATCACCACCACGAGCTTTAGCTTCCGCTTCGATAAGAAACATTTCTGCAAGACGCATATAAGGAACATCACCCATAGCACTGGTACTTGGAACACCAGGTAAGCGGAATTTTTGCACGATATATGGCGCTCTTACACCACCTGGAGGAACAATTGAATTGGCAGCAGTAGGAGCCTTTACCCACATTTTAGACCTTACATCCGTTTCAGGAATTCTGTCATAAATCAATTTATTAATCGTTTTTGGCGTTTGACGATTCACACTTGAGTTATAATTACTGGAGATATAAGAGTGAAATGCACCAAAATACTCAGATTGATCTTCGAGGTGATCAAATCCCCACATCCATTCAGGATTAGCAATTTCAGCAAAACCTTCCTGATATTGAGCGATAGACATCAATGAACCACCTCCTGTTCTGGCTTCAACAGCAAATGCTGCTGCAGCTGACCAGTTCTGTTGTACCAAAGCAACTCTCGCCTGTACACCTCTTACCACATTTTTATTAAAATGAGATTTTGCAGCACGGGCGGTAGTAAGTAATTTTCCAGCTTCATCAAGATCCTTATTAATTTGCGCATAGCATTCTTCTACACTTGCACGGGCAATACCCTCTTTGGTTGGTTCTAAAACCAATGAAACACCAGGGGTGCTATTTGGCTTTTTTGAAGCATCATATCTTTTACCATAGTATTGAACCAAGTTGAAATAAGAGAAAGCGCGAATAGCTAAAGCCTCTCCTTTAATTTGATTCTTTTCTGCCTGAGTGCCTACCGCCTGATCAATATTAGCAATAGCAACATTGGCATTTCCAATAAGACGATAGTACATCTCATAAGGCATGATGGATAAGGTACCCACATCCGCGCGATGTGATAACCATCTTTGTTCATTAAAATGCCAGCCATTGGAAGCATTTGAAAAAACAAGATCTTCTGCAAGAATATCATTAATCAACATCAAGGCTGGATATCCAAAATAACCTTGAGATCCTTGATATCTGACAACGAACCCACGATAAATACCATTAATGGCAGCGGTTGCATTTTTAGTTGTAGCGAATGCTGATCCGGCATCAACACTGCCTGTTGGCGTGGTATTGAGGTAATCTTTCTCGCAACCATTGGATGTAATACTGAGATAAATCAGCGTTACAAAGAATAATTTATATTTAAACATCTTTTAATTTTTAGAAGGTTAAGTTTAATCCACCTACGAAATTACGATAGAAAGAATAGGTATTTCCAGTAACACCACTGAAATCACCTAATCCGTCCATACCTTTGCGTTTGTTCCAAAGGGCAAGATTTTCAGCATTCATAAAAATCTGCATACCTTGAATTTTTGCTTTTTTAAGGAAGCTGGAAGGGAAACTATAGCTTAAGGAAACGTTTCTTAAATTCAGAGAACTTCCGTCAATTAACCAATGATCAGAACTACCTGTAAAGTCAACTGCACGACCTAAGTCCGATCTTGGTACGTCGGTGATATCGCCTGCTTTTTGCCAACGATTCAATATATCCACGTGTTTTGAAGAACCATAACCAGCGGAAGACATTAAACCTTGGTAGTTTGCATCATAGATATAACCACCAATCTGGTAAATAAATAATACAGAAAGGGAAAATCCTTTGTAGTCAATAGTATTAGTTATACCGCCCGTGAAATCAGGAATAGCCGATCCATTATATCTGAAGCGTGCGTTATTTAAACTGGTTGTCAAAGTATCGCCCTTTTCATTAATCCTTGAATTAGAAGCTACAAAGTTAGCTGCGCGATATTCTGCGTTACCAGTAGCCGGGTCAACTCCATACCATTCTCTTAACCAATAATCGAACAAAGAACTGCCTACTTTTAATTTTTTAGTACCCGAAATTATCTCAGGATTACTCTCAGGCATTCTGGTGATTTCATTTCTATAAGTAGTTGCATTTAAACTTAATGTCCAGCTAAAATCTTTAGTTTTCACAGGAACTAAGTCTATTTGTAGTTCTATACCACGGTTGAACATGGCACCGATGTTTCTTGTTTGAGAAGATACTCCAGCGGATAGAGGTAATGGAACGGCAAATAAAAGATCGTCAGATTCACGATTGAAAACCTCTATTACCCCTGAAATTCTATTTTTCAAAAGGCCAAATTCTAAGGCTGCATCAAACTGGTTGTTTGACTCCCAGCTCAATGCTGTATTTCCAAGACTTCCCTGGATGATACCTGCTTCGCCCGCATTATTCCAACCTAAGCTGTAAAGAGGTTGCCATGCATAGAAACCGATACCTGCATTGTTACCTGTTTGTCCGTAAGAAGCTCTCAATTTAAGATTATTAATAATCTTTGAATCCTTCAGGAAGTTCTCACTGTGTAATTGCCATGCAGCACTTGCACCAAAGAAATTACCCCAACGAACGTCTTGATAAAAACGGCTACTTCCATCTCTTCTTGCTGAAAAGGTAAGGAAATACTTGTTGTTGTAGTCATAATTCAAACGGGAGAAATATCCTTCCTGACGAGCAAAATCGGCACCGGAATTAAGATTTGTCGTAGTAGTAAAATTAACTAACTCAATATTTCCGTCCAGAATCTGTTGTGAACGAGAACCAGTAAGATAGTTATCGCGATAATCATAATTTTCATGACCCAAAAGGAAATCGATATTATGAGCACCTATTTGTTTCTTGTAAGTTAACTGTTGATTGATATTCAGCGTTAATTGATTAGTGAATTCAACCGTTGCTCTACCTGCAGGCGCGCCATCACCAATGATAGGATTACCGTAGGTATTATTATTAACGTTGGTATAATCGGCACCAACATTTACTTTAAATTTGAAATCTTTCAAGAAAGATACTTCTGCGTAGGTACGACCACTAAATAAATTTCTACGGAAGAAATTTTCATTCAGTTCTGTTTCTGCAACAGCATGTCTTCCACCATATTGAGGGCGGTTAGGCAATCCAAGCGCATTCATATTACCAAAATCATACTGACGTTCGCCATTTCCGTTCAATAAATATTGACCAGGATTTTTAGGATCGTAAGCATACACCGGATAAATAGGTCCCATTCCTCTTGAGAAGAAAAATGGATTAACAAAAGAAGAACCTCCGTCGGCATCTGCCTGATTGGAGAAAGTATTGGTATAGGCCATATTTAAGCCTGTTGACAACCAGGACTTAACCTTGTTATTATACTGTAAACGCGCATTATAACGCTTGTAATCGGAACGAATCAAGAAACCTTTATCTTCCAGGTAACCAAAAGAGGCAAAATAATTTGAATTATTGTCTCCGCCACTAAAGTTGGCATTTAATTCATTACGAACACCTTGTCTGATTAATGGAGTTTCCCAGTTTAAATCTTCTGGCTTAAATACTAATTGAGCTGCAGGATTTAACTTTCCATCTGTGCTAACTAATTCTCCAGCAGGAACATTATAAGCATTGTAACCTAATAAGCCTACAATATTTTTTGATGCATCGGCACTGGCTGCAGTTAAGGAAAGGGGATTTGCCGTTCTTGACATTAAGCTATTTCTGTAAGACTCCCACATCATAGGATAGTACTGAGCAGCATCTAAACGGTCATATTCAGGTAAACCTCTTTGAGAAGTACCTCTTGTGTATTTTATATTGACCTTTCCACTTCCCTTCGCTCCTTTTTTAGTGGTAACCATAATCACCCCATTGGCAGCTCTTGATCCATATAGTGAGGTAGACGCCGCATCCTTAAGGACAGTGATATTCTCAATATCATCAGGATTAAGGTTAGCGATACTGGCATCATAAGGAATTCCATCCACTACATATAATGGTGAATTGGAACCCGAAATAGATCCAAAGCCTCTGATTCTGATGGCTGGCGTGGAACCAGGTTGACCTCCACCGATGGTTGCCTGAATACCAGGTCCTGAACCAGCGATTGCCTGACTGATATTCGTAATGGGACGACGAGCAATTTGCTCAGCGCCTACCGTCGCAGCGGAACCAGTAAATTTTTCTCTGGTTGACTCACCGAAAGCCGTGACAATAACTTCGTCAAGGATGGAAGCTGAAACCTCAAGAGAAACCTCGAGCATAGTTTGTCCGTTTAGAACAACGTCTTTAGAGGTAAATCCAGTGTAACTAAAGGTCAGCACATCTTTAGACGTGTTGGCCATTAATTCGAATTTGCCATCCAGGTCGGTAGCTGTTCCAGAACTTGTTCCCTTCACTAAAACGGTAACGCCGATAAGTGGCTCCCCGTCGTCAGCAGAAGTGACTACTCCCTTTACCATGGTCTGGGCAGTCATTGCCATGGTAATAAGAAGCATAAATCCTGTGAGTGTAAATCGCATAAATTTCATACTTATTAGTTTATAAATGATAAAACGCAATGTAACTAAATTTGTCGTTTAGTTAATTAAAGCGTTAAAAATAAGTAATGTTCTGTATTTAAGTCAATTTATGAAAGTAAAACTAACTTTTTTGCGCAATTAAAGCGTTTACAGCCATTTCACCACTTCGCATGGCCGCATCTAAGGAGGGATTTAACAGGTAATCTCCAGCAAGAAATATATGGTCATTATATACAAAGTCAGACAAGGGTCTGTTATAATAGAGATCTGTACAAACGGGTAGAGCTCTTCTAATGTAATTTAAACCAAGAAAAGTTAAGGGCAATTCCGAAACTTTAAAATACTTCCTCACATCATCAATCATTTTATAAGCTGCCACCTGGTCGTTAATGGTTTCCGCTTTTAAGGTGATAGATAACAAGTACCCATTTTTAGGATTTTCAACCCCTTTTAGTTCGCCAATAGCAGCGATACCCAGCATTCCTGCTTCGTTATCAGCTATAAGCCCTATTTTTTTGCCTAAAAGAGGTCTGTCCGTTTTAAAATAATATTGTATGCTATGATTATATTTTATCTCTTCTGCGGTGTTTCCTAAAATTAATCTGTGATCGGCAGCTAAAATAAGTTTATCGAAAGCTATAACCTCACCATTTTCAATAGTCAATTCATTTTCTCCAACGTGAGTTACTTTCTTATTTAATAAAAGGGTTGTATTTTTTAGTATTTTAAATAATTGATTCGGAATTTCCTGGATACCATTTTCTGGAATGGCAGCAGACCCTTTGCTAAATTTTCCGAAAACAAATTTGAACATTGTGGCAGGTGTCTCCAGGCGATCCTCTAAAAAAATACCGGAGAAAAAGGGCCTGAAGAATAAATCAATGATTCGTTCACTAAAGCCGTATTCTCTTAAAAACTGTAAGGTTGTTTGATTACTTCCATTAAAAATAGTTGATTCTTTTTTGTTTTTTAAATGTTGGGAT
>JAJTER010000072.1 GCA_021299835.1 Saprospiraceae bacterium
AGGAGACTTAGTCCTTGCTAAAATCTGGGTTGACGCACAGTCTATGATTATCCTCAAATCTGTTATTACAAGTCGGTCAAATGGGACCATTCTCAGCGAATATGATTATACAACAGACAAATCATGGGGATTACCCTCGCGGATTAAATTGACCATCGACGTAAAAAAATTCAAAATCCCAAAGGGTGTGTCAACAGATATTCAACGCAGCAGCCGCCCAACAGACGATGGAAATGTTTCGAAAAAGGGAACTATTGAAGTTATTTTTGGCAAATACAAAGTAAATTCCTAAGAATATATTGGTGATGAACTTGGATTTTTTTGACGCTGAGGGTTAAAGATTACATATCGATACTATCACCCAAAAAGCCATAGCAGGGATAGGACTTTTTTATTCACTAATCCTACAATATTATAAATCCTAATTCAGACAATAATAAATCAAAGATTATGATTTTTAGTATAGTAGTGTTTGAGCAAGGAGGAAATGCCAAAGCCACTTACGGTAAAGCCTTAATAGAAACGTTCTAATTTAAACTATATGCGGTTGTTTTACTAGGAACAAGCAATATGCATTGAAAATTCATCTATACGTAGAGTTTTTCGGGCAACCTCGAGGGTTGCCCCTACATAGCATATATAATAATCTCCTTGTTGTCAACAACATGTACTTCCCGACGGATGCGGTCTTCCCATGATAATTCTGCAGCACTTTTCTTTTCGAGAAATACCATATACCCTGTTTTTTGTCCTAATCGGTCCAGGTAACGGGCTAATTGTTCAATGCCTTCTGGCTCTGACCATTTATCATGGTGCATTTTTATCTCAATGGTTATTACCTGTGTTTTCCAAAAAACAACCAGATCTGTACGCCCATTTCCTGCTGCCATTTCCCTTTCAATGCGTCCTCCCCCATTAATGACCCGTTGTAAAAAGGCCATCAACATTAACTGGTGTCCAGCCTCCTTGTATTGATATCTATCAATCCATGATTCAGCGTTGCGTCGATAAAATTTGGTGAATGCATCCAGTAATTTGTCCATATTTAACGTGCCGTCGGTATTTAGGTACCAACTCGTTTGGGCGATATCCTGATTGATTCCAATGGAAAATCCTACGGTCAGAATGCGTGTTATGATTTCCCTATAAATCGGATTAGCAAATTGAATGGGGTTACCTGTGCTGATAATTCCCAGGTCACGGCAATATCGGATAGCGTCATCCGCTCCATCAAAAGCGGGGGAATCACCCGTGATGATACTCATGATAATGGGTCGAACCCGAGGATCATCTATTTTGTCCGCTAAGCTGTCCAAGTGAGTTTGACGCTGTTCAATGAGCCGTTCCTTGGCCAGTTCAATCAAGTCTATGGTGATTTCAAGGGAATAATCATTCTTGAGAATCTCCCTTACTACCTCATTGGCTAGTGCGTTCGTCAGCCAGGGTTGGCCGCCAGAATAGTCGAATAACTTTTCCAGAACCTCTTCAGAAAAAATCTGACCAGTATCCTGGGTATGTTGGTCCAACAATCCACGTACTTCTTCCTTTGAAAATGCAGGTAGGAAAAAAGATTTTGCCTTAATATTAAAAGGTGAACCTGATCCTATCGACGGATTATCTGCCCGGGCACGCATGCGAAAATCACGAACATCTCGTAGGCCTACCAATGCAATAGATTGAGGGAAATGCTTAGGGCGGGTTTGAAAGCCGTCCCGCAGTTGACGTAAGGTGGAAATAAGCACATCGTCAAAGAGTGCGTCCACCTCATCAAGTAACAAAACCAAGGGTTTATCCAGTGTATCGCACCAATCTGTCAAATAATTTCTGAACAAAAGGTTACTTGATAAATAACTATCTGGTTTAGGAGGAAATGCATCGGGCGATAAAAAAATTTTAGACGTCAAATACAAAGATTGTATAAACACCTCATTTGCCGTTTCCACAGATATACTGGTATAACCAGCTGACTCCAAAGAACATACCACAGCAACATAATTCCCTTCCTTATTTAAACGATGAGCCAGAGCGTGCAAAAAAGTAGTTTTACCTGTCTGCCGGGGCGCATGAATGAGAAAATACTGCATATCGTCAATTAGAATATGTATGTCGTCATACATATTCCTGAAGGGATCGACCATGTAATGTCTTTCCACATTACACAAGCCCGTGGTGTTGAAGAATCTTCTCATTTTGTAAAGATACGCCTTTTTGGTGGAGGAAGTGCAATCAAGTTGAGACGATAGTTAGGAACTGAGTGCGCAGCAGCGTATGGTTATTGAATCAGGATTTATAGGATTAACTATAACTTCTCCGGTTTAGGTGGGGAGGTTATTTATAAACGGTGCTTTCACACCTTGCCTCTCGCCGATGCGTTACGCATCGGCGAAAAAGATGATAAAAAGTAATCCTCCGCGAATATACATAATGCTCAAAACAAAGACGTTATCTGCAATCCTATAAATCCTGTAAATCCTGATTCAAAATTATTGATGCATTAACCGTTTACAAGCCGCCAGGAGCATAATGATCAATAGACATGTGAACCCAAGGGGTCAGGTATGAAAAGGAACTTTTTTAGTACAAGACATTATCCTCACATAAATACTATGTAAAAAAAAATCAACACCAATCCAACAAGCTTCTTTCAACAAAATTTATTGATTAATCTCTGCAGCTATCCGGTTAAGCAGGTTTTTAGCTTTTTCCAGGCTTCTTATATTTTCGTGTATCAACATGAGGTTCGTCGTTGACTTCTTAATTAGCAGTCCCTCCTTTTTTCCGGAACCAGCCACGTATTGAAGCACTTTCTGAAACTGGGGAGATTCGTAATAAGACGATTGTGGATTATCAATAAAATAACATCTCAGCTTATTTCCCTTTAAAATAATACGTTCAAAACCTATCCTTTTACAAATCCAGCGCAATCGTAATCCTTCAAATAGTTCATGGATTTGATTGGGTACCCGTCCAAAACGATCCTCCATCTGGCTGATAAAATCATCTATCTGATCTTCCGTCTCAATTTGATCAATCTGGGTGTACATGCTTAAACGTTCCTGGACATTACTCACATAGCTATCGGGAATGAATAAATCAATATCCGTTTCTATTTGAACATCACGAACAAACTTCCTGTCCTTTTCTAATTCTTCTCTGAATAAATCTTTATAATCTGTTTCCTTCAGTTCCTGGACAGCTTCCTCCAATATTTTCTGATAGGTTTCATAACCAATATCGGCAATAAATCCACTTTGCTCGGCACCCAGAATATTTCCGGCTCCTCTTATATCCAGGTCTTTCATGGCAATCTGAAAACCACTGCCAAGTTCAGAAAAATCTTCCAGCGTCTTTAATCGTTTACGGGCATCATCGGTGAGGGATGACATAGATGGACTTAGTAAATAACAATAGGCTTTCTTGTTGGACCTACCAACGCGTCCCCTTAGCTGATGTAAATCGCTTAATCCAAATTGATGGGCATTGTTGATAATCATCGTATTAGCATTCGCAATATCCAAGCCCGTTTCAATGATATTAGTACAAACGAGCACGTCATATTTCTTGTCAATGAAGTCCATCAACGCTGTTTCAAGTTTCGATGATTCCAATTGCCCGTGAGCGAAGCCAATGGAAATATCGGGGCACAGTTTTTTGATAAGAACGGACATTTCCTCCAGATTTTTCACCCTATTGTGGACAAAAAACACCTGACCTCCTCTATTTACCTCATAGTAAATGGCATCTCTGATGAGCTCCTCATTAAACGCATGAACCTCGGTTTGAATGGGTTGCCTGTTTGGCGGCGGCGTTCTGATGATGGAAAGATCTCTGGCAGCCATTAACGAAAACTGTAATGTTCTGGGTATAGGCGTTGCCGTGAGTGTCAATGTATCGACATCTGTTTTCAGACTTCTTAATTTTTCTTTGGAGGCTACGCCAAATTTCTGCTCCTCGTCAATGACTAGCAATCCTAAATCTTTGAAATGGGTATCTTTTCCCAATAAACTATGGGTACCAATAATAATATCGACCTTACCGTCGGCCAATTTCGCAAAAGTTTCCTTTCTTTCTTTGGTACTTCTGAAGCGATTAACATAATCGACCGTCACACCGAAGGGCTCCAGGCGACCATGAAAAGTCTTGGCATGTTGCAGTGCTAAAATGGTTGTTGGCACCAATATGGCCACTTGTTTACCTGCGACCACCGACTTAAAAGCTGCTCTTATGGCAATTTCCGTTTTCCCAAAACCTACATCTCCGCAAATTAAACGATCCATAGGGTATGGTTTCATCATATCAGCTTTCACGTCCACGGTGGCTTTATACTGATCCGGTGTGTCCTCATAAATGAAGGACGCTTCCAGTTCGTCCTGTAAATAACTGTCAGGAGGAAAGGCAAATCCCGGGGCAGCCCTCCGTTGGGCATACAGTTTTATGAGCTCTGCAGCAATATCTTTAAGTTTCTTTTTAGTTTTATTTTTCAGATTTTTCCACGCATCGGAGCCCAGTTTGCTAAGTTGAGGTTCCGTGCCTTCCTTTCCCACATACTTTGAAATCTTATGTAAGGAATTGACACTGACATATAAGATGTCATTATTCTTATAAAATAATCTTACGGCCTCTTGGAAATTTCCATTAATTTCAATTTTCTGAAGACCTGAAAATTTTCCAATACCATAGTCAATATGAGAAATAAAGTCACCCGGCTGTAAATCTTTTACCAGTTTTAGTTGCAGCGCCTGATCTCTGGAATAAGAGTGTCTAAGTTTAAAACGGTGAAATCTGTTAAAAATCTGATGGTCTGTAAAACAGGCAATACCCAAACCCTCGTCTATAAATCCTTCATGTAAACCAATAATCACCGGGTGAAAAATGAGTTCCGCTTTCATGTCATCAAAAATGGCATGAAAACGTTCTACCTGCCGCGCATTTTCCGTAAACAAATAGATTTCCTGCTTTTTGGCCTGTCTTTCTTTCCAATCGGCAATAAGGAGGTCAAAATTTCTATTGAACTGAGGTTGGGGCTTTCCTGAAAAATCAATTTGACTTGTTATAGGAACGGGTTGATTTCTTGCACTAAAACACAGGATTGATTTTGCGCAAAGTGCTGAAAGAAGTGCATCTGACTTGACGTAAGATTTTTCACGGGCAAAATCAGCTTCCTCACCTTCGTGCAAAATAGAAATGGTTTTACTAAAATCGGCGGCCTTTTCCTCGCAAATCACTAATTTTTCACGCAAAAGATTCAAATCCCATACAACAACCAGTGTTTCCGGGCGAAGAATATCAGTAAATGCCACTTTATCTGATTTTTCAAATCTTTTGTTCATATTGGGAACAATGCTGACTTTCACCAATTCCGTTTGGGAAAGTTGGCTCATGGGATCGAAAGATCTGATTCTTTCTACCTCGTTATCAAAAAGCTCAATACGATAGGGAAGTTCATTACCGAAGGAATAAATGTCGATAATTCCTCCTCTGATTGAAAATTGACCAGGTTCATAAACGAACTCTTCCCTTGAAAAACCGTAGTCTAACAGTACTTCTATAATAAAATCTCTATCAAGTTTTTCCCCTTTTGAAAAATTAAGTCTGGTTTTCTCGAGATCGACAGGATTCACCACTTTTTCGAAAAGCGCTTCCGGATAGGTAACAATAACCGTTGATTCCGCTTTATCATACAAAGCCGAGACAACTTCGGTTCTTTCCAGGATATTTGGCTTATTTATTTCGTCGAAATGGGTCGGTCTTTTAAAAGAATCGGGAAAAAAATAAATTTGTTTTTTATCAAATAATAAACTGAGGGTATTCCAAAAATAAGCGGCAGCCTCTTTATTTTCAGCAACGATTAAAAACGGTCTTTTTTGTCGTTCATACAGTCCGCGAACAATAAAACACTCCTGAGCGCCAAATACAGCTGTTGCCCGCAAACAAGCGGGATATTGGCTTTCAAAAATACGATCTATCTCTTTTAAGCGAGAATCATTGGTGTATTTTTCAATCAGGCTTTTCTTCGCGATTTGGTTCATAAGGTAAACTGTATATATTTGATGGCCTTACCTTCCCCCAAAAACTTATTTTCATAACGTGTTTTGGTAGTCAGCAAAGGGTTCGGAAGTTCAGCCGCATAAATATCATCATTGGCGATAATCACTTTGGCATCCTTCTCCTTTGAGAGTATGTCTAAAGAATATTGATAGAGTGTCGATTCGTCTGTTTTCAAATGAATAATACCGTCAGGCTTCAACATTTCTCTATACTTTTCTAAAAATGCAGGTGAAGTTAACCTCCTGTTAATGCGATAATTTTCCAAAAAAGGATCTGGGAAGGTAATCCATATCTCAGAAACTTCATTCTTTCCAAAGAAGAAAGAAATCATTTCGATTCTTGTTCTAAGAAAGGCAAGGTTTTTTAAATTTTCTTCCAATCCTATAGATGCCCCTTTCCACAAACGGGAACCTTTACAATCGATACCAATGATATTTTTATCTGGAAATAATCTGGCGAGCGCAACGGAATATTCCCCATAACCACAACCCAGCTCTAAAATAAGGGGAGCCTCCTTTTGAAAATGCCCTTCATTCCATTTCCCCGCAAGCTCTTTTTCCGCACCAAACGCCCCTGCGAGCATAGCACTTCGCCCGTCATTATTTTCATAAACATTGGGAAAAGAGAGTAAATCGGCGAAGCGTTGCAATTTATTTCGCTTGCTCATAGCTTATAATTTTCAATAATGAATAAATTTAGGTGGGCAAAAATAGTATATTTGTAAACAACAATGAATCATTTATGAAACACCTGATTTCAACTATTTTTACTGCCCTGTTTGTTGCTTGCACCGCTATGGCACAAACACCTGCTGCACCCGTCGATTTTTATCCTCCATCTGTTGTTCCCGATAGGATTATTGCTACCTGGCATGACGATCCAGCTACCTCTTTTTCGGTAAACTGGCGTACTTCCATAAATGTCAGTAAGGGAATAGCACAAATTCAAAAAGCGGCTGCCGGACCCGATTTTGATAGTGTAAAACTTGGGGAAGCAACTTCTGAAATACTTATTAATGATTTACATGCTGCTCATTATCATTCTGTTAAATTTTCCGGATTAAGCCCGGAAACAACTTATGCCTATCGGGTTGGTGATGGAAATATCTGGAGTGAATGGATTCATTTTACGACCGCTTCCAAAGGAGTGAAACCCTTTTCTTTCCTATATTTTGGAGATGCCCAAAACGATCTGAAATCAAAATGGTCAAGAACCATTCGTCAGGCTTACAGTGATTTACCAAAAGCTGATTTTATGATTCACGCAGGTGATTTGATTAATATTAATAAAAGAGATCAGGAATGGGGAGAGTGGTTTTATGCGGGAGGTTGGATTTATCAAAATATGCCCAGCATTTTAACCCCTGGTAATCACGAATATACCCGTATTACCCCTACAGAATATAAGTTGACACCTCATTGGAGACCGTCTTTCACCTTACCAGAAAATGGTCCGAAGGGCTTAGAAGAAACCGTATATTATACTGATTTTCAAGGTGCAAGGATTATTTCCTTAAATACCACTGCCTTTTTAGGTCATAAGAAAGATAGTGCCGCTCAAATGGAATGGTTAGATAAGGTACTTGCTAATAATCCTAATAAATGGACTTTTGTTACTATGCATCATCCCGTTTATTCTCCAGCAGCCGGCAGGGATAATCCCGTTCTTAAAAATAGCTTAAAACTTATTTTTGATAAATACAATGTCGATTTGGTACTGCAGGGGCACGACCACACTTATGCCCGTGGAGGTAACAATCTGCCGGAAGGAAGTATGGTCATGGATTCAACGGGGCCTGTTTATGTAGTTTCCGTGAGTGGTCCTAAAATGTATCTTTCAAGTATGCTTTCCTGGATTGACAGGGCGGCAAATGAAACCCAGCTTTACCAAACCGTGCATGTTAACGGCGATTCTTTAACTTACGCTGCTTATACGACCTTAGGCGATTTATACGATAAATTTAAGATTGTTAAAAAAGCAGGAAAAAGCAAGCAATTTATTGACGAGGAACCCTTTGGATATCAAGAACAAATAAATCTTTCCCCGGCGCGTCTTGATAAAATGAAGGAAGAGGAAAGAACGCTTTGGACAATCCGTTTCAGCGAATACAAAGCCAGAAAAAAGGTAAAGGAAGATAATTATCGCAAGAGCCAGCTTGCCAAAAAACCGGCAAAAAAGAAATAACCTAATTAACGCATGAGGCTGTCTAAAAAGATAGCCTCTTTTTTTGCTACTTTATACCTCGGGCTGATAGGCCTTTGTGATGGTAAATGATAAAAAATGGATGATATTCTAAGATTCTACCCGATGAATCACGGATTTTTCATACAAAATTAATGTAGAGACGCGATGCTTCACGTCTTCTCCCCGATAGGTTTCAATTTAATATTTACCCCTAACAATCGGTTCTGAATCAGGATTTACAGGATTTTGAGGATTACAGAGAACGTCTTCGGTTTAAACATAATGGTTATTCGACGAAGTAGCCAATAAGCCCTAAAATGGCGACATCACACAGGGGCATAGCCCCGCCATCTTCGTAACACTGACCTGTCGGGTAAGAACACTTACATCTGTTAAAACTAACTTCATACCATTAGCTGCATTTGTTCCCGAAGTTTCCAGGAATTAATGCCTGCGAAAAAAGCAGCTTCATTTATGGTCAAAACTTCTTTGGCCAATCCTAAATAAACAAGTCGCTCCATTCTGGTAGGTTTTTCTTTACTTCTGAATCTTCCGGGTTCAGCATTTGGCAGATGGTAACCTCTTTTCCTAAAACCAATGTTAAATTTTTTCAAAACATGGTCATTTAAAATCCCCAAGCGGTGTGCGTGGTAAAAAATAGCCGAAAATGAAATTCCCCAACGTTCCTTGATGATAATCAGCTCTTTTTCATAAAAATGAAAACGTTCCTTATGTAACTCTTTGCGAGCCATATCCTCTGGGTACAAAACAGCACAGGCAAAGATATGGCAAAGAGCTTCTTCGACTTTATGGCTAATGTCATCAGAAAATTTTAAAGCATGGTGTGCTAACTCGTGCAAAGCAGTAAAGCGCTTTCTGACTACATCATCTTTTTCGATATCCTTTGATTTTTTCAATACAATAACCTTATGGTCCAAAATAACGGCTTTCATTCCGTCAAAACCTTCAGGAGCATCAATATCAATTACCTTATACCCCTTGTCCTCCAGCATTTCCACAACATCCGGAATGGGGTCATATCCCAGATTCCAGTCATTACGTAATTGATTAGCTGCGTCTTCCGCATCCTTGGGTGATCTGATTATCCTATCAAAAACGAAATAATCATTTTTTTCATTAAGGTGTAAAATTTCCTCTAACTCAAAATATCGTTCAAAACTATCCTTAGCCTTTTCACGAATAGAAAGATCATCTAACTTAGATAGTTTAGTAGTATTCTTTCTAAATTCAACCTCCTCAAGTGCCACTTTAACAGCAGGAATAGCATAGAAATAATTTACTGGCACATTCAATGCATTAGAAATAGCCATTATCCCCTTGCTATTTGGTTTCATTTTGCCTTGCTCATATTTATTCAACGCTTGTTTTGAGACGTCATTTTCTAACTTATCAGCAAGACCTTGTAACGACAATCCGGCCATCTTACGAGCTGAAACAAGCCTATTTGCCAGGAAATTTTCCATAATTATTCATTCAGTGGATTTCAATTTAGTTGACAAATATACGATTATTATAATTTTTGTCAACTAAATTTCTTCTACCTCGCGAATAAAACTACCCGGGCATAGTTGGTCTGACCTCTATTTTGCTTGGAAGGGTTCTATGTGGCATTAACAGCAAATCGACGACCATTTGGCCCATGTCTTCTGGTTGAATTTTCCATTGATCAGCATCATTGGGCGTATGATTGTTAAAATAGGTACTGACCGATCCCGGCATAATCGTTGTCGTTTTTATACCATGTTTTCTCACGTCGAGCATGACGGCCTGTGTGAAACCAACCAATCCAAACTTACTGGCATTATAGGCGGCACCTGCGGCAAAAAAATTGGTGCCGGCAAGGCTTGCTATGGTAATTAAATAGCCCTTACTTGCTTTTAAAGGATCTAAAGAAGCTTTAACGGTATTGAAAACACCAGTTAAATTAATATCTATCGTTTCGTGCCATTGTTCAGGTGTCAAAAGGCTGATATCGGCAAAATGTCCTACACCTGCATTGGCAATCACCACATCCAGTTGCTTCCATTTATCCATAATCTGTTGAACTGCTGTTTGTTGGTCGGACAAAGAACGAACGTCACAAACAATACCCAAGGCGGCGTTATCTCTTATAGCGTTCAATTTCTTTTCAGCTGCCTGCACGTCTGCTTCATTTCTGCCGGTAATACAAACGAACATACCGGCTTCAACCATTGCTTCGGCAACACCTAAACCAATGCCTTTATTTCCACCGGTAATAAAGGCAACTTTCCCATTTAATTTTTCCATATTGATCTTTTTATATCCTTATTTTAAGGCAAAACTACTTGCCCATTCAATCCAGGGCGTGGCTAATAAAAATATGGTAAGATTGGCCAGAGTGACAATAGCACCCTGCTGATAAACCTCTTTAGGGGTTATATAACCACTTCCTACAAAAAATACATTACAAGAAGAACCCTGAGGTGCCAAAGCGGCAAAATAATTAGTGGCAAAAGAGAGGCTGAAAGCCATTAAGGCTACTGGCACACCCGCTGCAAAAGCAACCTCGAGAAACACACCATATAATGCAAGCATGTGAGCCGTCTGACTTACGAACAAATAATGAATAAGTACGTAAAGGACTGTCAATAACACGTACACTTGAAAAGTGGATAAGGTTGTAATTTGTCCTGATATTTTTTGTCCGATAATACCCATAAAACCCATGGCGTTTAAGGAACTACTCATCATGTATAATATAGCAAACCAAATAAATGTCTCCAATGCTTCTCCCCCTTCTTTTCTTAAAATGGTTAGGGGGAACACATTTGAAATGATAAGGACTGCCAACCCTGCCAAACAGACTATGGCCAGATTTAAGCCAAGGGGTGTAGCTAATACCCACCCGAGAACCATAAATATAAAGGTAACGGCTGTTATCCATTCTTTTCTGCCCATTGGACCCATTTCCTTCAACATGGCAGCGGCGGCTACCGGAGCCTCAGGCGTTAATTTAGCTTCCGGTGGAAATGTTTTGTAAAGTAACCAGGGTAAAAAAACCAAAGCGACTAAACAGGGTAATGAACTGACTAACAACCAGTTTGAAAAATCCATGACCACATTATATTTAGCTGCCAAACCGGCACCGATGGGATTTGCTGCCATGGCGGTAAACCACAGTGCCGACGAAATAGTCAAACTTGTAATAGAAACCATCATCAGATAAGCCCCTGTTTTCTTGCGGGTTCCCTTTTCAACATTTGACCCTGTGTCCATGGCCAATGATAAAACGATAGGGTACAAAACGCCCGACCTCGCGGTATTACTAGGTATGGCAGGGCCGATTAACACATCCGTCATCGTTATACAATAACCTAATTTTAAGGTGGAATGTCCAAATTGCCTGATAAAAATGAGGGCAATCCTTTTGCCTAGTCCTGAATGTATGATTGCTTTTGCCACCAAAAAAGAGGAGAGAATTAAAATCATGAAACTTTCCGAAAAGCCTGAAAATGCTTTCTCCGGAGAAAGTATTCCTGAGCTGACCGCAATAACCACAGCTATGATAGAGGCCAAAAAAATTGATAACACTTGAGTAAGGACAGCGAATATGGCGCATAAAAATAGCAGAAAAAGCCGCCAGGAAGGTTGCGAAAATTCCCAGGGTGGGGTTAAAAACCATGCCCAGAGACCAAAAATAAGAATGCCCGCAGAGAGCAAAATTTTAGTAATATTCGCTACTTTCATATTTTTTAGCTATTTAAATGATTCTATAGGATAGAAATTTCTAAAAATAGTGCTTTTATAGTAACTTGTATATGCTTTCACCTGTTAGAAATAAAAGAAAATATGCTTATGAAAAATAGAATACTCTTATTTGCTTTCACTTTGTTATGGAATGTATTAGTTGCTCAAACCAATCCAGTAGATTCAACCGTCACTGTTAAAATTGAGAAATTCAATGGTACAACCTATTTGGGGAAAATTATTTCTGATGATGGCAGAGAGATATTATTGGAAACATCTGATATTGGTAGAATATATATTCCAAAAAATGAAATAAAAACGATGTCCAGTGAAAAAACCCATGAACTGAATATCCTGGGTAAACCAGCGGAATATTTTGCCTTTAACACCCGCTATGCCTTTACCAATAATGCGTTGCCCATAAAGAAAGGTGACCATTATGCTTCTATTTCCTGGTATGGCCCCGAAGTACATTTTGCCGTTTCTAAAGGGTTATCAATAGGTGTCATGTCCACCTGGCTTGCTGTACCCGTGGTTCTTGCCATTAAATATACCCTGCCGTCAAAAAATGAAAATTTACATTTTTCTATCGGTTCATTATTGGGAAGTAGCAGCTACGCCAATAATTTTAAAGGTTTTGGCGGCCTTCAATGGGGAACTGTAACTTATGGAAATACGATAAATAATCTATCCTTTTCTTTGGGCTATGGCTACATAAATTTAAGAGACATAAACAGTGTCGCAGTTCCGGGAACTTATGTGTCTCCGAATTACCCCATGTACAATGACGAAGAAAGCCCGCTTAGGGCCTCGCCTATCTTTTCCTTTGCCTGGATTGTAAAGGTCAGTAAAAAAGCATCTTTATTTTTCGATTCTATGATTTCCATTAGTAAACAGGAAAAAACCTTTAGCGCTTATGAGGGAGGTTTTGACCCCCAAACCGGGAAAGAAAGCCCGTTTATTACTAAAGTAACGAGGGAAAATTTATGGACTTCTGCCTTTATATTAATGCCTGGAATGCGTTTTCAAACAAAGGAAACCCAATCGTTTCAAGTTTCTTTAGCGGGAATAAGTGTATTGGATAAAAATGAATCATCGTCTTTTCCATTTCCACTACTACATTGGTATTTTAAATTTTAGAAAAAAAAATGCCGGCTCTACCCCCCAGTGGAACCGGCAAAAAAAATCCATTCAGGTTTATTCTTAAAGTTGTTCTTTTTAAAAAGTCGGTGGGCATCGGACCAATGCGTCCCCCCAAAGATGATCTTGAGCCCACCTAAAAAAGTAATTCTTACCCCTGTAATTATCAGGAGAATCATAAAAGTCCAAAATGGGACTCATACTAAAATAAAGTGGTATGTAGATATAGCTCAAAGACTCACCGCTTGAAAAGCGCAAGTAGTTTCCGTAAATATAATATCTTGTGTAATAGCTCTCAAAAAATAAAAATCAAAATTACATTAAATTTTTATAAAAACAAAAATAAATATAAAAATAAATAATGTCAGGAATGGCTTATTGCTTGACAAAATGGCAGATAAATCAATGTGGCATATTGTTTGACAAGGTAAATTAACCAAAAAATTTTATTATGCAACGCGGTAATATATCTGTACAGACGGAAAATATCTTTCCAATTATCAAAAAATTTCTCTATTCCGACCAGGAAATTTTCCTTCGGGAACTAATTTCAAATGGCGTGGATGCCACCACAAAATTACAAACGTTAAGTAGAAGAGGAGAACTGAATGGTGACACAGGTGAAGTAACCATTGACATTATTCTCGATGAGGAAAAAAACACCTTAACTATCCGCGACCGGGGTATCGGTATGACGGAGGAGGAAGTAATGAAATATTTGAATCAGGTGGCTTTCTCCAGTGCTCAGGAATTTATTGACAAATACAAAGATGATGCAAGCATCATTGGTCACTTCGGATTAGGTTTTTATTCTGCCTTTATGGTGGCAACCAAAGTAGAAGTGGACACATTATCATGGAAGGAAGGTTCAACCGCCGTTTTATGGTCCTGTGACGGTAGTCCGGAATATACGCTTTCTGAAGGGTCAAGAAAAGAAAGAGGTACCGATATTATCCTTCATATTGGCGATGACAGCAAAGAATATCTGGAGAAAAAGAGAATAGATGATTTGCTTGAAAAATACTGTAAATTCCTACCTATTCCCATTCGTTTTGGTAAAAAGGATGAATCCAAAACAGAAGGAGAAGGGGAAGATGCAAAAACTGAAACCATACAGGTTGATAATTTTATCAACAACACTCAACCTATCTGGAAAAAATTACCAGCAGATTTAAGCGACGAAGATTATCGCAGTTTTTATAGGGAACTTTATCCAATGAGTTACGAAACACCCTTGTTTTGGATTCATTTGAACATAGATTTTCCATTCAACCTTACCGGCGTTTTATATTTCCCTCACTTAGGTAATAATATAGAAATACAGCGCAATAAAATACAGCTATATTCCAACCAGGTTTATGTAACAGATAATGTAAAGGAAATCGTACCGGAGTTTCTTACCTTACTTCACGGAGTTATTGATTCACCTGACATTCCGTTAAACGTTTCCAGAAGCTATTTACAAGCTGACAGTAATGTGAAAAAAATAACTGGTTACATTACCAGAAAAGTGGCTGAAAAACTTTCAGAACTATTCCAAAGCGAAAGAGATAATTATGAAAGCAAATGGAATGATCTTAGCATATTTGTTAAATATGGTATGATCTCTGACGAGAAGTTTTACGAAAAAGCAACGACTTTCGCCCTTTTCAAAACACTGGAGGGTAAATACAAGACCATTGACGAATATATTGATAGTGTGAAAACACTTCAAACAGACAAGCATAATAAGATTATTCTTATCTATTCAAATGACAAGGAAGCGCAATATGCTCAAATTCAGTCTGCAAAAAACAATGGTTTCGACGTACTTGTGATGGATCAGGTCATTGATGCTCATTTTATGCAACAACTTGAGTATAAGCAAGGAACGGTTACTTTTGTCCGCGTAGATTCTGATACAACAGATAATCTGGTTCAAAAAGAAGAAAAGAAGGAATCGGTTTTGTCAGAAGATCAGGAAAAACAGATTAAAGAATGGTTTACTACCAATTTAAATGATCCGATGTCAACGTTGGTAACTAAGGCACTTAATCCGGAAGATTTACCTGTTCAGATTACCAGACCAGAGTTTATGAGAAGAATGAAAGAAATGCAGATGATGCAAGGAATGAAAATGGATGGCTTTCCCGATTCTATCAACGTGGTC
>JAJTER010000073.1 GCA_021299835.1 Saprospiraceae bacterium
CGACTAAATGATGAGCTGGGACATTGAACACCGGGATAAGCCATGGCATTGTCTTTGCCCAGGATACCACAACCGGGACTTTTGCTGAAGTGAAAAGCCAGATTAGCTTCAAGAAAGGGACCAATATTATTTCTGAGACCAGTGAGGGGTATATTATAGGTGAACCCCAAATCTATTTTTTTGTCTTTAAGTACGTTGTGACCAAATCCAAGTTGAAGGGAAATCCACTGGGTATTATTATTTTGTTCAAAATTATAAATTTGTTGTACGAAAGTGCCAATTGTAAAATTTCTGTTTAACGAAAAATGAGAACCTACATTCCAATAGTGAAGATTACTCTGCATTTCGAACGACACGTGTGGTTTTACACTGATAAATTGACCCAAATGATAATATGGGATAAATTCAAATTGGACAAATCCATGAAACCGATAGGGCAGAGTGGTTTCCAACTGAAGAATGGACTCTGCTTGTCCCCAGTTTTTATCATTGCTCAGACCAATTAAATGATGCATGGCTAATCCCCATAAAATAGTAGATGATTTTTTATTTTCACTATTAAATAAAATACGATGGCTGAACCCTACGGCAGGGGTAAAAAACCATTTACTTCTATTGTTTAATGGGGCGATAAATGAGCTTTGGTTTAGGTTTCCAAAAGCATCAAATGCACCATATTTGGGGTCAAGCTGGTCCGAAAAAACCAATTGATTAAAGTTTATAGCATTAAACTGCCAGGCGAGACCTATACCAAATCTTATGTTATGAACGGTACTTTTTCCGGTTTCAAATGGAGCAGTTCCCGCAATATTTCCGCCCAAACGCATGGTTTTATAAATACCTGAACCCTCTTCATTGTATTCTGCATGTAAATCATAATCAAAAATAGAGCAGGGGAGACTTTCTTCCATTTTGAACAAACCAGTTCTATAAGCATTTAGCTGTGGAGATTGCCATTGAGAAACAAATCGGCCTGAAATAGAAAAAGCTCCTCTAAAGCCTGAAAGGGAAGGATTGAAGGCAGCCTCATTTCCCAAAAAATTTGAATAAAGTCTATCCTGAGAAATAACATTTAAAACGAAGAACAAAAATACACAGGTGATAAAAAATACCCTTAATTTTGTCCACTTATTTATTATTTGCATATTCATAAATTATAAATCAAAAATGATGAATTTTAGATTAATTAATTCAAAAACTTGGTTCTTATTTGTTTTACTTATCTTATTTTTTGCCTTTTTAACCCAAAGTTGGTTCTTTTCACAAAGTAATGAATTTTTGCGAGTTATAGGAGTTAAAGACGGAGATACTGTTGTTTTATTAACGGCAGCTAAGACAGAAATAACGGTCCGTTTATCTGAAATCGATGCGCCTGAAAGGAAGCAAGCCTTTGGAACTGTTTCCCGTACTTTCCTTTCTAACCTTATTTTTGGAAAAGAAGTTAAGCTGGAAAAAATGGGTACAGATAGGTACGGTCGTACCTTGGGATTTATTTATCTGCAAAATGGTACGAATGTCAATCTGGAAATGGTAAAAAATGGCATGGCCTGGCAATACGAAAAGTATTCAAAAAGTGCGGTATTGAAAAAAGCACAGGCTTCTGCAAAATCAATGAGCGTAGGACTTTGGAGAGATCCATATCCTGTGGCACCTTGGGAATTCAGACGTAAATAAATACTTATTTTCCAAAAATATTTCGGTGTTGCTCCAAAAAATGATGTTCAAAATAGGTGAAGTCTCTTTGTAATTTTTGTAAAAGTCTTGTCCTTACTTCAATTCCTTTAATAAAGCTGTGGTTTATCGAATTGAAGGCGAATTCTTTGAAATCAGTATAAGTTAAACCTGGAAAATCAAGGGCTATCTGTATAAACTCTCCATTGTGATCAGTCCGTAATACTCCCGCATCGTCAGTGCAGATAACGATGGGTATTTTTGCTTTGTGGTATAAATAAAGTGGATGGTTCTTGTGTGTGGAACTTAGTATGAAGCGATTACTGAGGTAATTGATTTCTACAATCGTTTTTTTAGCCTTCATTCTTTCAATAAGTGATAATACATCTTGCTCAAAGGCCAAAGCTGTTCCATGACCAATTCTCTTAGCGCCAGCAATGTCAACGGCTTCTTGTATATGAAAATGCAGGTTTTCAGGAGAAACAAGACCCTCTGACAATTCGCCAGCATGCAAACTTACAGACACATTAGGCCAAGTTTTAGTACAATATTGAAACATTCTCATGTGTAATCGATAATCTCGAAGGGCCATCGGATGATGTTCGGGAGCTACCATATTTATGCCAACAAGTAAAGTATCCTCTTTTGCCGCTTCAAATGAGTTTATCATTTGCGAAAGTACCTGAATGGGCGGTAATGTTCTTAATACGTAGGTTTGGTAGCGAAGTGTAAATAATGAGTCGTCTATTTGTAATCGTTTATGCTCTTTTTCAAGTTCCTTTAGATAATTTTCTAAGCAAAGTTTATTGCTTTTGTTAAGTAAGCTATTTTTTAATGTATTAAATAAATTAAATAATTTTGAGGTGTCATTTAAAGCTTGATAGATTAGTAATGAATCATTTAAATGATTAAAAACCTCAGGTAATTTACCGCAAGGTATGGTTTCAAGCATGGTTTCAATATATGAAACTTTTTGATGGATAGCATTTTGTTTTAGCCATAATAAGCCTGAACCATTAGAAATTTGGTTTTTTGATGAACCGAACCTGTTAAATGTTTCAAAAAAATCATCATAAGAGGTTATTCCGTCAGATCGCGAATAATCTTTTGAGGAAAGGTGTTTCAGTAATATTTGTTGAAAATCATATTCGCCAATTTCTTTTTCCAGCGTCAGAAATTTTTTCCATTCCTTATCCATCAAAGTACCTGATGAATCAAAATTTATTTCTAACGTCACCTCGTTTATCCAGGCATTGGCCGATTTTGCTTTTTCAATGTATTTTTCAGCATAAATTGATCCAGAATAATGATGATGTAAATCGCCCCCTTTGGGCATAGCACTAAAAAATATTCTTAACGCTGCTTCATTTGTTCTCAAATGGCTAAATAAACTATCTAATCTAGAAGCATTAGATTGAGAAATTAATAAACTAGGGATTGATAGAGCTAAAAAAAATAAAATTTTAGAGTGGACATTTTTCATATTGACAATTTCATCCTAATACTACAATATAAATATTAAATTTGTTAACCTAAATTAATTATTATGTCTCAACAAATTGTTCGCATGCAAGATGCTTCTATATTTCAGGAAGATAAATTGATTTTGCAACAAGTTAATTTAAGAATACATGCCGGTGAGTTTACTTATTTAATTGGTAAAACAGGCAGTGGAAAATCCAGTTTATTGAAGGTGTTATATGCAGCGTTGGCTCTAAAAAAAGGTTTGGGCGAAGTGGCAGGATTCGATCTCACCAAATTAAACAGAAAAACGATTCCCCAACTGAGGAAAAAATTAGGTATTGTTTTTCAAGATTTTAATCTTCTCACAGATAGAAATGTAGAAGAAAATCTTCATTTTGTTCTTCAAGCGACAGGCTGGAACGATAAGGTGCAGAGAACCCATCGGATAAATACCGTATTAGAACAGGTAGGTTTGTCGGGCATGTTAAAATCAATGCCGCACCAACTTTCTGGCGGGGAACAACAAAGGGTAGTCATTGCCCGCGCGCTGGTAAATAGTCCTGAAATTATTTTAGCTGACGAGCCAACTGGAAATCTGGATCCTGACACTTCCGATGACATTCTAATGCTATTAAGAGAGATTTCAAAAAAAAATAATACCGCCGTTTTGTTTGCTACCCATGATTATAGAATTCTGGAAACTTTTCCAGCCAGAATTATTCGATGCGTGAATGGACGAATTTATGACGATCAGGAATTAGCGGTATAATAAAAAATTAACAACTATTATTTTAGCTGTTTAAATTTCTCCTTTTGCTTTCATTAGTGCCAGTTTGTAAACGCCAATGATAGTTATGGCATCTGTTATTTCGCCGCCTTCAATTTTGTTTAAGGCTTCCTCCAGGGTCACTTTTTTGACACTTAAATTTTCTGTTTCCTCCGGATTTGATTCGCCAGCTGTGAGTTGCCTTGCTAAAAACAACTGCCCCACTTCGTCAGTAACAGAGTTCGATAAATGAAAGGTACAAAGAGGCGTCCATTCTTTAGCTTCAAGGCCCGTTTCTTCCTTCAATTCACGTTTGGCCGTCGTTAGATTATCTTCTCCTATGGGACAACCTCCTTCTGGAATTTCCCAACAATAGGCATTTAAAGGATAGCGGTCTTGACCTACTAAAACGATATTTAAATCTTCATCTACCGCCAGTATGCCAATAGCTTTATTATGAAAATGAACCACGCCGTATATTCCTTTATTTCCTGATGGATTTATTACCTCATGGTGACTTACCTCAATCCAGGCATTGTCGTACACTTCCTTTTTAGAAATGGTTTTCCAATCTATCATAGTGTCAATTATAGCCTTTGATTTTATAGGTTATCACCCCAATCCATTCGTGAATGAGAGCTTCCCAGGCAAATAGTTTTGAGGAGGAGGGTTCTAAAAATAATTTTACCAGATTATCATGCTTTTGTCTGTAGTAATCTGTTGGATAAATCGTGGTAGGTAGTCCCGCCTTATCATAACAAGCTTTTGATCTGGGCATGTGTAAAGCACTGGTAACCAATAGGCATTTAGCATCTTTTTTTAAGGAATCCACAATTTGCTTCGAAAATATAGCATTTTCCCAGGTGTTTCTGGATTTATTTTCTACAATGAAGGCACTATCTGGCAAACCTAAAGTTTTTAAAAAGGGAGCAACGTATTCTGCTTCTCCATATTTATCCCCTAATAATTTGCCAGAACCTCCTGTGAGGATAATTTTTTTACCAATACCTTTATTATACAAATTCAATGCAGTAATAAGTCGATTACCTCCTTTTAATCCTAATTGAAATTCAGATTTCCCCATGGCCGTCTGGAAATCACTATATCCACCAAGTAATATGATAAAATCATATTCTTTTTCTACATTTTTTATGGTGACAGGTTCAGGTTCCCACCAATTAACAACGCCTTGAAAAACAGCTCCATTGGTTAAGAGGATGAGCAAAATCAAACCCGTTAAGAAAAAAGACCGCTTGCGTTTTTCATTTTTTAAGAAGAATGAAATTAAAAAGCAAGCTATAATCCAAACAATGGGTTTAATGCAAAAGGCAAAAATCTTAGATAGTATGAAAAACATAAAGTTGATATTAAATTACTGTAAAAAAGTAGGCCAGCTAGGTCCTTCCATTAGTTTGCCTATGAAGTATTGAATAAACTCGGGTTTTAAAATACTGGCAGAGATAAAGGCAAAGGCTAAGCCAAAGGTAGCTCCCCAAAAATGCGCATTATGTCCTATATTATCGCCCCCCCTTTTGTCCATATAGGAGGAATAATACAAATAAGCAATGCCTAAAAATAAAGCTGGGAGGGGTGGAAAAAGAAACCAATTCCATGGATCTTGTACTATATAAACAAAAACCAAGGCTGAAGTAGCGCCACTCGCACCCAAAGATCCATAAGATGGATTATCCTGATGCTTGAAATAATCAGGTATGCTTGAAAAAATCACCGCTCCAAGGAAAAATAAGACAAATACTAAGGAAGCATATTCGGCACCAAAAAGATAGCTAAAAAACCTTTCGGCTACTTCGCCAAACTGATATAACACAAATAAATTAATCAGCAGATGATTCCAATCGGCATGTATGAAAGCATGGGTGATAAATCGCACCCATTCACCATTGTATTTTATAGCATAAGGGTGAAATAGCAACCTCGCTTTTACCTGATCTTTATTAAAACCTTGCCAGGAAATAAAACCAATGATGATTACCAGTAAAAGGGTCAGACTTAGATTCTCCATGTTTTCTTACAAGATTTAGGCATTGTGATAAGGTTCGTTATTCAATATAGTGAACCCTCTGTAAATTTGTTCTAAAAAAAATAACCTTACCATCTGATGTGAAAAGGTCATTTTGGATAATGAAATTTTAAAATTCGCCCGCTGCTGTAATTCCGGGGAAAACCCAAAAGAACCACCTACCAGAAATATAAGCTTTTTGTAAGACTTATTTAACTCTTTTTCAAGAAATTGAGAAAATTGTACGGATGAAAATTCTTTTCCACCCTCATCGAGCAGTATTAAATAATCTTGAGGAATTAATTTTTGAAGTACTTTTTCTCCTTCTTTAAGAAGTCTGTCCCTGGCAGCATAGCTACCCGCATCCTTTATATCAGGAATAATAACAGCTTCGAAGGGTACGTATTTCTTAATTCTTCCTGTAAAATCATCTAATCCTATTTGTAGATAGGAGGGGGATGTTTTTCCAATAAACCAGGCTTCTATTTTCACTAACTATTACGCAATAGGGGGCTCTCCGATATACACACGTATTTCAGGACTTAACTTAATGCGAAGACGAAGATAAAAATCCTCAGGCATTTCTGGCTTAATTTTATGATACATTTTAAAAGTTGACTTTAAGGTATTGTAAACCAAAGCTAAACTTTTATTTTTTTCATTCAGCGAAATGAGTTCTTCCCATTTTCCTAAAGGGAAGTCAACGCATTTTCCTCTGAATTCTGCATCAATAGACGGATTTAAAGAAGCGCTAAATGAAAAACTATATAACTGCAAGCCTGATTCCTCAATTTGTGGAATGATTTTAATCCAGTCTTCAACCATTTTCTCATATTGATTTTTGGCGCTGGCTGAAATATTCTCTGCCTGGTTTTTTATATTGTTTTTAGCGTCGTCTAAGAGATTTAAAATCTTGTCAACCATGGTCATTGTTTTATTTTAATAACATATAAAACAAAAAATGGTTCTTTTATTGGTTTGGCGCGTCAATGACCAAACTTCCGTAGTTTAACTCTGCTTGAAGGAAAAATCCCCGGGCTGTTCTATAATAACCCTTATATTCTTTTGTAGATGATTCAACTCTTTTAAGATTAAAATGAACAGAGGAAGGGAATTTAAATGAAGCATATTTACCGATGGTATAAAATTCAAAGGCATTGTCGTTTGGCATTTTAAGGTTAAAACCAGTATAACTACCAAATAATCTTACCTTCTCTACTTGCTGACCTAAGGTTAGGGTATATCCACCATATTTTGCATCAATTTCTATGCTTTCTATCCCCCCAATCTTATAAGTATCATAACCTGAACTAATTTTCAAAATGTTGGCATTTATTATGTTCACGTTAGAATATTTTGTAATTAAATCTGCCTTTTTGACCTCCTCTGCTTTTAGATTGCTATACTTAATATCTGCATTGAGGTTATTTGCTTTTCCCATAGTTCCATTCCCATACCCAAGCAGAATGTTTGTATTGCCTTTTACGTCATTTAAAGTGAAATTACCATACTTAATATCAATATTTGCATTGCCACCAATAGATTTTGCCGTTAAATTTCCATATTTAAGGTTTATATCCACACTGTTTTCAAAAGGAAGCCATACCTCATAATTAATTCTGAATTCATTGCTGGAAGACCTGGCAATCATTGAAGAAAGTAGATCTCCTAATGAGTTTATTATATTATTATGTGTTTGCGTATTAAATTGAAGGACAGTGGCCGCACTCACGTTTGATGAACTATTGGAAAAATCAATTTTGATACCATTAAATAAATCATTCGCCTCATTTTTATTGGAAGCTTTTACTTCTATTTGAACTATTATTTTAACAGCGTCTTTATCCCAATTATTTAATACAACATGACCATATTTATTGGTGATACTTGTTTTTCCATTGGCGTTGATATTAAATTCCTCTGTGATTTTTTTGGTAAACGTCTCTTTCACTCCACCAGCTTCCGTTACAAAAGGTATTATGAAGGTTGCGATAGATAAAACGATAACTTTAAATTGCTTTTTCATCTTGTTTTTGTGTTTTTGGCTCTAAACGATGAATAATCTTGTCAAGAATGTCAATTTTTGTTTGATATCCCCGTTTGAGCTGTTCTAAAATAATTTTTTCCTGACCCGAAGGAATTCGTTCCAATTCCTTTTTTAACTCCTCCATAGATCTGTCTATTTGTTGTAAATCTGAAAAGATGCTTTCCTCTGCATTTAACTCCCTTAATTGAAATAGTTTTTCGTTAATACTCTTTTGAGATACCATTTCAAAATCGGTAAATGGTTTCGCTGTTATTGCAATATTCCAAAGGGGCGATTCCTTTTTGTTTGCCAGGAGAAAGCCAATAGAACCGCCAATGACGAGTAAGGTAAAACCTGCAGCAATACTTCTAAATAGGTTGGAACGATACCATACTGTGCGCATTGTATGGGCGTTAACCTGTTTGGAAATATTTTCCCAAATTTTTTCATTAGGAATTTTCATATCGAAGAATTCCCTTTCTTGTTGAACAAATTTTTCTAAATCATCTATTTTATTCATTTCCTTAGGGTTTCTCTGATTTTTTGTTTTGCTCTGCTATACTGCGATTTTGAAGTGGCCACAGAAATATTCAGGATATTTGCAATTTCTTCGTGATCGTAACCTTCAAAAAGATATAGATTACAAACCGTTTTATAACCTGTTGGCAATGCTGCGACAGCTTCGGTAATCATTGGTATCATGCTTTGATTATATTCAAGTTGCTCATAATTGATTTCCTCATAGGGTATCTCATAATGATGAGAATTTAAATCCTGAAATGCCAGGTTTTTTTCCTTTAACTTATTGATGCATTGATAAATAACGATTTTTTTTATCCAGGCTCCAATAGTGGCATCTCCTCGAAAGGATTCTATGTTTTTGAAAATTAGGATAAACGCATTTTGTAATGTTTCTTCCGCATCCCTGCTGTCACTCAAAAATCGGAGACAGGTATTATACATGGCTTTTGAAAAGGCATGATAAAGATCATATTGTGCCTTGTGATTACCTTGCAAACATTTTTTAACCAAGCTGTGAATGTCTTCTGTATTGGGTTGTTCCATTTTTTACCCTTGTTTCAATCTTAAAGACTGAGTATTTTTAAAATGGTTGCATTTTTTCAATAATAGCTTTAAACCTTTTTTAATGAACAATGTTCTAAAAAAAAACAACGTTTATAAATGGGGCTTTCGGAAAGAAGAATACGAGAACGATTAGATACCAGGCAATCTATTTTAGCCACGGCAAGAGAATTATTTCTGTTGAAAGGATTTGAAGCTACTACCATTAGAAATATTGCAGAGAAAATAGAATATAGTCCATCTACCATTTACCAACACTTTAAGGACAAAAATGAAATTTTTTATACGATTCATTCTGAAGCCTTTGCCGAATTGGTTAGGTATTTGAATGCATCGGAAATGCATAAGAACCCAATGGATCAACTCATAGCTCTTGGGCAAATATATATCCAGTTCGCCTTGGAAAATCCCGAACTCTATGATTTGATGTTTATAATGGAAGCGCCCATTGATTTTCTGAATTATCTTGAGGATGCCAATTGGATAGAGGGTAAAATGGCTTTTGATTATTTAAAATCTGTTATCGCTAATTGTATTCAGCAGGGTCTTATAAAAGAAACGGATCTGGAGTCGCTTTCCTATCTGATTTGGAGCACTGTTCATGGATTAGTTACCATTTCTATAAGGAAAAGGGGACTAAAAATCGGGTTATCTGACCCGGACACTATTATTCAACGTTCGTTTACAATTTTCAGTCATTTACTTGTTAAATCTTAATTTCATATATACGAAAAATGAAATATTTACCTCGCTTTTATCTTTTCTTTCTCATCATTTGCCTTCCAAAGTTGGTTATATCTCAAAAACAGCTGCTGGACCAGTATATTGATGAGGCTATTCAACAAAATCTTGTGTTGAAGCAAAAAAATATACCCCTTGCTAAAAGTAGATTGGCATTAAAAGAAGCGGAAAAAAGATTTAAACCATCTGCAGACTTTTCATTTTCATATACGCTGGCTTTGGGTGGTCGGGCTATTGATTTACCCATAGGTGATTTATTGAATCCAGTCTACAGCACTTTGAATAGGTTAACTCAAAGTACTCAATTTCCACAAGTGGAGAATGTAGAAAATCAGTTTTTACCCAACGATTTTTATGATGGAAGAGTTAGAATTTCTTATCCCCTTTTCAATAAGGATCTATTGCTTCAAAAGGAAGTAAGAATTCAAGAAATTCAATTACAGGAAAATGAGATTGAAATTTATAAGAAAGATTTGGTTTTGGCTGTGAAAATGGCCTATTATCAGTATGGTTTAGCTTTGGAAAGTCAAAAAATATTAGCAAATACCAATAATTTGCTCGAAAAATCTCTACAAACGGTTCAAATTTTGGTCCGGGAGGGTAAGGCTATCCCTTCTCAGGTACTTAGGGCTGAGAATGAGATTACCACAATTCAATCAAAATTGAAAGAGGCTGAATATAACGTAGTTAATGCCAGACTTTACCTTAAATTTTTGCTGAACAGGGAAAATGAGAAGGATCTTGGTTTCGAAAAACCAGCTTTTATCATTGATAAAATGGGGGATGTAGAGGGGATAAATTATGTTTCATCAAATCCTATGATTAATAAAATCTTACTGGGCATATCTATTCAATCCTTATTGGAAAAAAGGAACCAACAATATTTTATGCCTCAGATCAGCTTGTTTTCTGATATTGGTTCACAGGAATTCAAATGGCAATTTAATAGGAAAAGTGTTTATATTATGGGAGGCTTACAGCTTTCAATGCCTTTATGGACAAATAAAATCAATAAAATTAAAGGGGAACAGATTCAATTGGATATCAAAGCTTTACAATCGAATAAGGAACTGATTGAGCAGCAGGATAAATTAGCCATTGATGTAGCAAAAAATAAGTTACTTTCTTCAAAAGCGGCTTATTTGGCCATGGAAAAACAAGTAAGCACCTCAGCTACTTATTTAAGGCTTACAGAAAAGGCATTTCAAAATGGGACGGTTTCCTTATTGGAAATGTACGATGCTCAAAATCAATATACTACTGCTTTGCTTCAAGAAAACGTAAGGTATTTCCAATTTTTAATGGCTTTAGCTGATTTACAAAAATTAATATGAAAATGATAAAATCAACGCTGTTTACCATCATTTCAATGAGCATCTTTTTAATGTTATTAGGTTGCCAAGCTGACAAAGCACCAGTTACCAATAAGTTAGATGTAGATATTATACCTGTTTCCATCATGGAACTTAAAAAAGAGGTCATCAAAGAACCTTTTTTACTGTCGGGAATTTTTACTACTGAAAATGAAAGATATCTTTCATTTAAATTAGGCGGTATCATAAATGCTGTCTTTGTTAAGGAAGGTGATGCTATAAAAAAAGGTCAAACCCTGGCAACTTTAGATCCAATAGAGATACAAAGTCAAATACAAATGTCCAAGATTGGGTTGGAAAAGGCAGAAAGAGATCTACAAAGAGTAAAAAATTTATACCTGGACAGTGTGGCCACTCTGGAACAATTTCAAAATGCAACATCAGCTCTTTCTCTGGCAAAAGAACAATTTAAAACGGCCAGTTTTAATGGTCAATTCAGCACAATAACGGCACCTGCAGGTGGTTTTATTTTAAAAAAGTTAGCCGATGTTGGTCAGGTAGTAGGCCCTGGTTCTCCTGTGTTTTTGGCTAATGATGTAGCCGGTAATACTGCTTGGGTTTTAAAAGCAGGGGTTACGGATCATCAATGGCAGATTTTAAATGTAGGGGAAGCGGCAAGTGTAAGTTTTGAAAATGGCTCATCTGTGCCGGCAAGAATCGTTCGGAAATCAGCGCTGGTAGATCCATTTACCGGGACACTTACCGTTGAATTAAAACCCTTGAATACCTCAGAAATTTCTCTTGCCAGTGGTATGTTTGGTAAAGCTATAATCACTTCAACAAAAGGAATTGAGGTGTTTCGTATTCCATTTTCTGCTCTGCTTGATGCCAATCAACAAGATGGTTTTATTTTTATTACCACGGACAAAAAAACAGCAAAAAAAGTTAAAATTAATTTAGCTGGTTTTGATAAAATAGGTGCCTGGACTGATTTTACATTTGAACCAAATACCTACCTTATCAAAGAAGGTGGTCCTTATCTTACAGATGGTGCCGTTATAAATATTAAACACTAATCCCCCCCCGGTTATGAGAATCACTGATTTTGCCGTTAAAAATTATCCTTTTACATTAATCGTATTCCTTCTCATTTCTGTTATTGGCGCCTTTACGGTCATCAATATGCCCAGAGCCGAGGATCCCGAATTAAATGCTCCTATTTTTCCTGTAACCATTATTTATCCTGGTACCAGCCCTGTAGATATAGAGGAATTGGTTATTAAACCAATGGAAAAGGCCTTGTATGGTCTTGAAAATATTCGGAGATTGAAAAGTATTATCGGCGATGGATATGCAGTAATACGGGTTGAATTCAAATATGGAGTGGATGTTAATGAAAAATATCAGGAACTGGTGCGTGAACTGGCATCTTTGAAGGGAAAACTTCCTTCAGATATGGATCTTCCGACGGTAGAAAAGGTGAGTCCCTCCAATGTAAACGTTATCCAGACTGCCCTTATTTCTGAGACAGCAACCTGGAAGCAACTGAAAATGGAGGCTGATAAACTGGCAGAGGCGCTTGAAAAAATTCCTGCCTTAAAAAATATTGAAATAGCGGGTTTACCTGAAGAACAGATTCAAATTTCCCTCGATTTTGAGCGGATGGCTCGCTTAGGTGTCTCCCAACAAGCAGTTATAAGTAATTTGCAAAGTGAACTGGCAAATATTCCTTCTGGTAGTATCGATGTGGGAAATAGATATTTTAATGTAAAATCAAGTGGTAATTTTAGAGAAGTTGAAGAAATTAAAAATACCTTGGTTTATTCTGCTAATAACAGAAATGTTCAACTTAGGGATATTGCCAACGTTTCTATGACTTTTGCTGAAAGAGATCATATCACCAGGTTGAACGGCCACAGAGGTATATTTGTGGTAGCTGCCCAAAAGTCAAAGGAAAATATAGCCGCAACCCAACTAGCTTATCAACCTATACTTGAAAAATTTAAGAAGAGTTTACCGTCTAATATTGATATGATCCATCATTTTGATCAGGCAGAGGTAGTGCAAAAAAGGTTATCCGGATTGGGTTTCGATTTTATCTGGGCTATCTTATTGGTTGCTTTTACCTTGCTTCCCCTTGGATTCAGGCCTGCTATTATTGTTATGATTTCAATTCCTCTTTCTTTATCCATTGGGATAATCATTTTAAATTATCTTGGATATAGTTTAAATCAATTGAGCATAGTGGGTCTTGTAGTTGCCCTTGGATTGTTAGTTGATGATAGTATTGTAGTCATTGAGAATATTGAAAGATGGATGTTGAATGGATACAGTCGAAAGGAAGCGGTTTTAAAGGCCACTTCTCAGATTGGAACAGCTGTATTGGGCTGCACGGGCACTTTAATCATCGCATTCCTTCCGTTAATCTTTCTTCCAGAAGCCTCAGGAGAATTCATAAGATCATTGCCCATCAGTGTCATTGCATCTGTTTTAGCTTCATTATTAGTTTCTTTAACTATCATTCCATTCCTTGGAAATATTCTATTGAAAAAAACAATGACCCATTCTGAGGGAAATTGGTTTATGCGCGTACTTAAAAACGGTATCAGTAAGAGTTATGCCCCCATTTTGGAAAGATCCTTAAATAATCCTTTCAAAACAATGGGAATTATTTTAGTGGTCTTTTTTGCTTCCTTACAATTAATGCCAATCATTGGATTCAGTTTGTTTCCTGCTTCTGAAAAACCTCAATTTCTCATTAGAATAAATCCTCCAGCTCAGGTTAATATTAAAAATACAGATACCATTTCCAGGTTCGTTGAAAAGGAGTTGACTAAAATTTCTGATGTTCAATTTTATGCCACCAATGTGGGTATGGGTAACCCACAAATATATTATAATGAGGTTAGATCCATTAAAAAACCAAATTTCGCAGAAATTTTTGTCCAGTTAGATCCAGCCACGTCAGTAGAAAGAAAACTGTTTTTAATCGATTCCTTGAGGAACGAATGGACCCCTTTTTATGGTGCCAAGGTTCAGATAAATAATTTTGAGCAAGGTCCTCCCGTCGTTGCTCCAGTGGAAGTCAGATTATTAGGAGATAATCTGGATTCTTTGAGAGCCTTATCCTTTAAAATTGAAAATCTCATAAAAAGTGTCCCAGGTACCATTTATGTGAATAATCCTGTAAGTAATCTTCAAACAGACCTGAGAGTTAAAATTAACAAAGAAAAGGCTGCATTATTAGGTGTCCCCACCATTTCTATTGATAAAACCCTGCGACTGGCTTTGTCTGGAATACCAATAGGTATTATGTCTGACGATGATGGAGAGGATTATCAGATACTTATTAAGAAAAAAGAAAATACTCCATTAGATTTGGATGTTTTTAAAACTTTATTTGTGGAAAATGTTAGAGGTAAAGCTATCCCTTTAACGCAATTTGCTCATCTTGAACTTGAATCTTCTCCTTTATCAATAAATCATTTGGATAAAACAAGGATGGTTTCCATTTCTGCTTTTGTAAGTAAAGGATATTTGAATGACGAAGTGATTAAACTGGTCATGGATAAATTAGATCAATTTTCCCTGCCTTCAGGTTATACCTATCAGATGGGGGGAGAATATGAGACCAGACAGGAGTCATTCAGTGGTTTTACCATTATTATAATTCTTACCATTTTTCTATTCATAGGTATTCTTTTATTAGAGTTTAAAACCTTTAAGAGTACTATTATTGTATTAAGTGTCATTCCTTTAGGCATGGTAGGCGCACTCGCCGCCTTATGGTTAACTGGAAATTCACTTTCATTTGTGGCTGTTGTCGGACTTATTGCATTGGCTGGTATAGAAATTAAAAACACTATTTTATTGGTCGATTTTACGAATCAATTAAGAGAGGAAGGAAAACCCTTAGACATTGCCATTAGAGAAGCAGGTGAAATTCGCTTTTTACCTATTATCCTGACTTCCCTGACTGCCATTGGAGGCCTTATACCGATCGCTCTTTCAACCAATCCACTTATATCACCATTAGCCATTGTCCTTATTGGAGGATTAATAAGTTCAACATTACTTTCCAGAATTTTCACACCTG
>JAJTER010000189.1 GCA_021299835.1 Saprospiraceae bacterium
TGCTGTATTAATTTTTCTTTATGTATTTGCACTCCAATTATGGGAGTTTAGCTCAGTTGGTTTAGAGCATCTGCCTTACAAGCAGAGGGTCGGGGGTTCGAATCCCTCAACTCCCACTCTGATGAAAGCACTATCGCAAGATGGTGCTTTTTTCGTTTAAGGACGTTTTGAGTTCACTAAAATAAGGACGAAAAGGAAAAAAGAACCGCCTGAACGTAGTTAAGGAGAGCTTTTATCCATTGCACGTCGGGTCAACGGGATCTTTAATCCCTCAACTCCCACAGTAATACAGTAAAGCCTTTCACGATATTTCTTGAAAGGCTTTTTTGTTTATGGTTTAAACATGGTTTAAACAAATCAAGGATTTATTTTAAATTCAATTTTCAAAACCTCTTTTTGATTGTTAATACTTCTCTATACTGCTACGATTAAAGAAATTATACAGTCATTTTCTATTCGATGCATTACCTGATTACGCCTGATTATGGACAATGGTTCAATGGTTTCTAAAATAACCTCTACTTGATTTAAACCCGGCAAAACCACCTCTACATCCAAAAAATCTAGAAATGTTTTAGTAAGCGGATGTTGAAACTTGTAAAATGCTTCTTTGATGGAGAAAATAGCTGTGCTTTTAACGCGCTGATCTTCTTTTGAAAGACTAAATAAGAAGTTCTTTTCATTTTCGGTAAAGACCAATTCCCAAAGATCAGGTGTTACCCTCCCAATTTCTTCGATATCTAAGCCGAGTGAAATATGATCTGACTTTTTTGCTACTATTGCGCCAGTTAAGCTATCACAATGACTAATTGAACCCACAATTCCATCAGGCCAGATAGGTTCCCTTTCTTCGCCGATTGGAATAACTGCATCTTGTATTCCAAAACGTTCCAATGCTTTCATTGCGCAATAGCGTCCGTTTGAAAAGTCGGTAAGGCGTTTGGGGGAGTAGTTGTGGTTTTGGGGTAAACAGAGTTTATCCAAAGACAACTCTTGTTTATCTGAGGTGAAGAAGGATTTGATGTTAACAAAATCAGAACAACTAATGTATAGTTTATTATCTATAATATTTTTATAATCCATCAATTAACATTACAAAGGTTTAATCTAATGACCTTTTATTTGTTCGTTTTAAATACTAGAAACTTTTCTTTAAGTTTATTTAGATTAGCTCTTTCTAGTTCAGTTATACTATCAGGAAAGTATTTGCATTTAGCTATATCTACAGAAAATAATGTATCTGCCCAAAGCAAGGAAAGTGCATAACGTCCATAGATTTCATGCATGTGTATTCTATCTCTACAAAGAGCTATACTTTCCTTCTTGTTAAAATTAAACTCATCAAACTCTCTTAAAAATTGGATGAAGTTACCAGATCGAATTAGTGGCAATTGGAATATTTTACTGATGGTTTCATATGTTTTAGCGATTTGGTCGAACATATATTTGTCATCACATTTGTAATATTTGCTAAAAAAATTTTGTCCCAGATTTGGATCGTGCTGATAGGATGACTCCCATGACCAAGGTTCATGTAAATAAAGTTCACAAGTCTTCTTGACTTGCTTTTTAATATATTCAAGTATGTAATTTATTTCTGGAAAAAAGCTCTCATATAAACCACTCAAAAGACTTGATTGTTGAATCGTTACGATATCCCATTCTTCTTCCAAAATTACCTCATTGATAGACACTATTCTTCCACTCGGTTCTCCAGGAGAAATTCCCATTCCGTTCTTCATGTAAAGATAATCCTGTTTAGAATGTTGAATATTATACCAATGTTGCTCTAGCGAGCATCCTCCAATATACAAATTAACCACAAGGGTAACTACCTTCCGAGTTTTGATTATAGATTACCACAAAATTCAATTCAGTGGAGCCTTGCAATAACGCATCTACTTCTACCGGGCTAATATGGTTTCTGTTTAATAGAACATATTGCGGGTAGAAAGACTGCATCCAACCGTGTGAAACTACTATTCCGCTTTCCGGTGCGTCTATAATCCTTTTGGCGGTTTGAATCTGCATTTCAAATTCCTTTTTCATATTGCAATTGTTGATGTCGTCTATACCAAACAATGGCTCATGGTTCAAATCTAAATGCTCCGGATAATTTAATTTATGGTTTTCATAGCTCAAATACTTATCAAATGGGTTGTATTTTATATTACCCTCTCTGTCTTTATAAAAATAGGATGGGTAAAAGTCTTCTGAAATTGAACCGCCTTCAATCTTGGGTAGATAACCTTGGCCATAATTGATATTTTCTGCCAAGCCATATTCCACTCTGATTTTCAACTCTTTTCCACCTGCATCTTTAAAGCCCTTGGCTATTTGAATAGCTGTTTGTATACAACGCGTATAAGGTGAAGCATACAAATAAGCAAAGGTTTCGGGTTTAACAATGTGATTCATAAGATTTTTACCGGTTAGGTAAGACTCCTCCATACCTAAGTCTGTTAAAGGTTCATCAAAGTGATTGACCTTAAAACGTTCAGATGATTCCCATGCTTTACGGATAGACTCATCATTTTGTGTACCGGGTCTTTGCCCGTGACGGATGTAAATAAATTGTTTCATATGTAGATATTTATTTTTTTAGTTGCCATATGTTATACGCCATGTATCTTCATTTGTTTTTGTGCGCTGCGGCACATGGCTATTTCATATGTTTTTTATTATTAAAGTTTTTTTAAGCATCTTACGAACATACCATTTTTTTTATCTGCAACATGCACGCTTGCAGAATCAGTGCAGCCATCAAATAATATTGAATAGATTTCATCATCAACATCTTCTTTTATCTCTATCGATTCAAAGGTCCAGTAATGTACCCACCAGCCATAAGGTGTGAAGTGTTCTTGGTCTTTTATAAAAAACTCAGAACTCCTGAAACCGCCTGGTAAAACTGAAAAGTTAAAATCGTTATCACCACCAAACTCTTCCCATGAGCTAGAATTATTTTTTAACTTTTTTCCCGCTAATCTGATGCCGCCAATATATTCAAATAATGATTCCCAGTCCTTACGTGTTGACAATCTCCAACCCTCTGGCTCAATTCTCCTTATATCGGATAATGCATAATAATTATAAAGTTTCCAAGAAATTGTGAGTTTTTGTAGAGGCAGCACGCAGGTTGTTTATTACTTCCCGCAGCCTCCCATTCATCCTTTGTTTTTGCCTCAGGAATTGGATCACCATTACTAAAACAATCGACATTAAGGTTTTCAGACATCCATGTTTGGGTTCCTATTTTAATTTCCTTCATAATTTATTTTTAAGTTAAACACAAAATTTTGAAATTAATAACAAATTTTCTTCTGTTTCTAAAACATTCTCATGATTCCCTTGAATATGAATCACTGTGTTTTTTGATGATGCGAATTCGGGCACATGGGTCATCACCGGGCTTTCAGCCCCAATGAAATGTTGAATCTCTAATTTTAATGGATTGATGAAATAATCATTCATAAACCACTTTTCAAGATTCAAATCTATTAGTTTTTTATTCACCTGTACTTGATTTTTTTCTGCAGTTGGTTCTGGTTTTTCGGAAGCTATTATAGCTTGATTAATTTGTTGTTCTTCTGCTTCATTCATATACAACATTCCATCTATATTAATCATTCTTTCTACTTGATGTTCCATTTTCAAAGTCATGTGATAGGCTACTCTAAACCCTAAGGAATAACCACCAATGATGAACTTTCTACTTCCTTGTTCCTGCTTCCAAATCATAGCTAACTCTTTCGCATAACTTTGAATATCTACCTTATTAACCCCATTACCTTTTCTGTAATCCACAGACCATATCTCCATTTGCTGATCTAATAATTTTGCCAACTTTTTATATACCAATCCTTCTCCGTTAGAAGGAGGCAAAAGCAATAAAGGCGGTTTATTGGGCACTGATGCGTTCAATCGGTAAAAGACCCATTCGGAAGTTGCGTTACCTTTGTTGATGAGCGCTCTTATTTCCTGAATAGTGGAAGCTCCCAGTAAATCGCGGAATCGGAATTGTTTGTCAAAAGCCTTATTAATCTGCGCTGTTAATGACATCAGCTTTAAACTATCGCCCCCCAGTTCAAAGAAATCTTTGTTAAACGGAATTTCTTTTTGATCTTTTTTCAGAACCATGGACCAGATCTTTTGCAGCTGTCCATCTAACCATGTCCCTTCAAATACATCAGAATCGGATGTTTGTTGCTGGTTCATCCATTCTATCATGCTACGCTTATCCAGCTTACCGTTGGCATTCAAAATAAATTGCTCCATAAATAGTACTTTGGCAGGCTGCATAAACTTAGGCAATTCTGATTTTAATTTTTGAAGGAGCGTATCTTTAGACTTTTCAGTTCCTTCAATAAATACGATTAATTGCTCTTGATGGTTAAGTACAAATACATCACGCACACCATTCACTTCCAATGCTACTTTTCTCAGTTCGGAAGTATTTACCCTGTTACCTAGTATTTTAATTTGGTAATCTCTACGCCCTTCATATAGGATATTTCCATCTTGTAAATATCGTCCCATATCACCGGTACAATATATTTTTTGAGAGGCATCGAAAGGATTCTTTATATACCCCAGGCTTTCATCTTGCGTTTTCAAATACCCCATCGCAACAGCATCTCCTACAATACAAATTTCACCCACCGCTCCAAGAGGCTGTAATTTTTTGCGACTGTCTAAGATTAAAACTTTGGTATTATCAATCGCTTTTCCAATTGGTACAGATAAACTATAAGTAGATTGTTGAGGTCTTTGACTGAAATCAAGCTTTTGAATTTGGTCAACTACCACTTGTTGAATATCTGTTTTGGAAGTAAACGGATTCATCAGTACTACCCTGAGCCAAACTTTTTCAGGTTCTCCTTTTAATTTTAACCTCGTTTGTGACACAAAGAACTTACCTTCCTTAAACTGCTCCTGCTGCAGTTCATCATTGATTTGATTTATTGCTACCTGCTCTCCCTCTGTCAATAAATTACTTTTATGTTTCGAAATATATTCTTCAGGAATAAATCGGTACAATAAAATATTCATCGTTGGGGGAGCATACAACTCAACACCATCAAATTGCCTTAAAAAACGGTACATCCAATTGGCCTTATCCAGCAGATTGTCCAACACTTCCCGATAAGCTCCTTTTAGATGGAGTTTTCTGACAGCATCCAAGGTAAGTGCCGTAAATGGCCGGGTACCTTCATTGGTAAATTTTCCCAAAT
>JAJTER010000074.1 GCA_021299835.1 Saprospiraceae bacterium
AGAAATTTTGTTAAAGGGAAAATTAATTTTTGTATCCCTTTTGTGCCTTTTAGTTTCCAGTGCATGTGAAAAGGAAGTGAAACCTGGTATGGGTGGAGGTCCTGGAAAGGGAAAAGATATGCCGCCAAGTGTAGTAGATTATACCATTGCCACCGGACAAGAGTTGACAATGAGTATTTTAGCCACGGGAAATCTTTTAGCTAATGAAACGGTTGAAATAAGACCTGAACGGGCCGGCAGATTAGAAAAAATATATTTTAAAGAGGGCGGAACGGTCCAGAAAGGTGCTTTACTGGCCGAGCTGGATAGAGATGATCTGGAGGCGCAGTTGGCAAAATTGAAAGTCAATGAGCAATTCTCGGATCGCGAAGTAAAAAGAGCAAAGGCCTTATTAGATATTGACGGAATCACGCAGGAAGAATACGACAGATTAGTCACTAATCTTAATCTTGTGAAAGCTGATATTCGGGTAACGGAAGTTGGCATTGAAAAAACGAAGATTTTTGCCCCGTTTTCAGGTAAAGTGGGTTTGAGACAACTCAGTGAGGGGGCTTTTGTCTCCAATGCCGATCGCCTGGTTTCTTTACAGCAAACTAATCCTATAAAATTAGAATTTGATGTGCCTGAAAGGGAAGCCAGAGATTTAAAAAACGGGCAGCTTATCACTTTTACAGTCGAAGGATTGAAACAGTCGTTCAAAGCCACGGTGTATGCTCTTTCCTCTGTCATTAATCAAAGTACCAGAACCCTTACAGTCAGAGCAACCTGTCCTAACGGGGAAGGATTATTGCAACCTGGAAACTTTGCCAGAGTATCCCTCGTTACCAGTAAACTTCAAAATTCAATATTAGTACCTACCGATGCCATAATTCCCGTTTTAGAGGGACAGCAATTATTTATAATTAAGGAAGGATTGGTCGTTCCAATGCTTGTCGAAACAGGATCCCGCAGAAACAATAAAATAGCTATAACCAGCGGAATTTCTATTGGGGATACTATCCTTTTAAGCGGATTATTAGCTGTGAAGCCAGGAGATATGGTTATTCCTGGAAATTTTATTGATCTCGTTAAAATGGACAAATAATGACTTTTTCTTCCTTAAGTATTAATAGACCGGTTTTAGCCAGTGTAATTTCCATTGTTATCGTTCTTTTTGGTATCATCGGTTACACCTATCTGGGTATTCGTGAATATCCGAGCATTGATCCTCCCGTCATTTCTGTAAGTACCAGTTATACCGGAGCCAACGCCGATGTTATTGAATCGCAAATTACAGAACCGCTCGAGGAAAGTATCAATGGTATTTCGGGTATTCGTTCTCTCTCGAGTGTCAGCACACAAGGTCGTAGTAGCATCACGGTCGAATTTGAAGTGGGTTTAGACCTGGAGGCTGCCGCAAATGATGTGCGCGATAAAGTTTCCCAGGCACAGCGTTCATTGCCAGCGGATACCGATCCTCCGATTGTAAGTAAATCGGACGCTGGTTCTTCTAATATAATGACGGTAACCGTGCAGAGCTCAAAGAGAGATTTATTATTTCTTAGTGAATATGCCAATAATGTTTTAAAAGAAAGACTGCAAACTATACCAGGCGTTTCTAATATCAGAATTTGGGGTGAAAAAAGGTTTGCCATACGTATTAAAATGGATCCCGCACGTCTTTCAGCTTATTCTTTAACGCCTTTAGATGTAAGAAATGCCCTCCAAAGACAAAATTTAGAACTTCCCGCTGGTAAAATTGAGGGAAATAGAACGGAATTGACCATTCGCGCACAGGGAAGATTATACACCCCGGAAGAGTTTGGAAATATTGTATTGAGAGAACAAAATGGCATTATTGTTCAGGTTAAAGATGTCGCTGAAGTTGTTTTGGAGGCTCAGAATACAAGAACCATAATGAGGGGTAACGATGGTAAACCGCAGGTGGGGGTTGCATTAACGCCTCTCCCGGGTGCAAACTATATAGAAATTGCCGATGAAGTATATCGTCGGGTAGAGGCCATTAAAAAGGATAAACCGGAAGATATTATTCTTGATTACGCTTTTGATAGTACCAAGCCTATTAGAAGAGCTATCTCGGAAGTGCAGGAAACCATTCTCATTGCCTTCGGCCTGGTGGTATTGGTCATCTTTTTCTTTCTCAGAGATTGGCGTACCACTATCATCCCCGTTGTCGCTATTCCAATCTCTTTGATTGGAGCCTTCTTCATTATGTATCTTTTTAACTTTTCTATTAATATCTTAACCTTACTTGGTATTGTGTTGGCCACTGGTCTAGTGGTTGACGATGCCATCGTAATGCTTGAAAATATTTATCGACGGGTGGAGGAAGGGGAAAGCCCTATGGAGGCAGCTCACAAAGGTTCTGAAGAAATATTTTTTGCCATTGTGGCCACTTCTGTAACCTTGGTGGTAGTATTCTTACCTATCGTCTTTTTACAAGGCCTTACCGGAAGACTATTCAGGGAATTTGGTATTGTGGTAGCTGGGTCAATCATTATCTCTGCTATTGTTTCTCTTTCCCTGACGCCTATGATGGCTTCACGCATTCTAAAAAAGAATGATTCCCACGGCTTTTTATTTAGATTTATAGGTAAGGGTTTGGATAATCTAACCAATGCCTATAATAGTCTGCTGTCGAAATTCATGAAGGTCAGATTTCTGGCAATAATCATTGTTTTGGCTTGCATGGGTGGTATTTACAGGTTAATTCAAATCATTCCTTCTGAGTTATCTCCTATGGAAGATAAGAGTGGATTGAGGGTGTTTTCCACGGCACCAGAGGGAACTTCGTATGAAATTATGGATAGATATATGGAAGAGGTATTGAAATTAGTAGATACGCTTCCCGAAAAATCGGCGGTTATTGCCGTAACAGCTCCAGGTTTCGGTGGTGCAGGCGCTTTGAATAGCGGATTCGTTTCACTTTCTTTGACGCCCCCTTCGGAAAGAACAAGAAGTCAGGATGATATTGCAAAAAGTTTAATGCCTCATTTGAATCGTTTGAATTATGCTAAGTCGATTGTCTCTCAGGAGCAAACCATTAGTGTAGGTAGAAGTTTCAGGAGTTTACCCGTTCAATATGTAATTCAGGCTCAATCTTTTGAAAAATTAAAAAGTATTATTCCTGTTTTTATGGAGGAGGTGTCTAAACATCCCGCCTTTGCAGTTAACGATTTAGATTTAAAATTCAATAAACCTGAAATCAGGGTAGATATCGACAGGGAGAGGTCTCAGGAACTCGGTGTGTCGGTCAGGGATGTTGCAGAATCCTTGCAGCTTTATTTCAGTGGGCAGCGATATGGTTATTTCCTTAAAAATGGGAAACAATATGAAGTGATTGGTGAAGCAGATCGCGGGTATCGCGATGATCCATCCGATTTGTCCTCTCTTTATGTCAGGAATAATCGGGGAGAACTTATACCTATCAGTAATGTTGTCCGACTCAAAGAAGAATCCAGTCCTCCTCAACTTTATCATTACAATAGATATCTTTCAGCCACCGTATCTGCCGCATTGGCAGAAGGTTACACAATTGGTCAAGGCATAGAGGCGATGGATGAAATTGCTAAAAAAGTGTTGGATGAATCATATCAAACAGCATTGGCAGGCGTTTCAAAAGATTTCAGGGAGAGTTCAAGTGGTCTTTATTTTGCCTTTCTTTTAGCTTTAGCCCTTATTTATCTGGCATTGGCAGCTCAGTTTGAAAGTTTTCTGGATCCGCTTATTATCATGATAACCGTTCCTTTGGCTCTCGTTGGTGCACTTTGGGCATTAAATATTTTTGATCATACCCTGAATATATTTAGTCAGATTGGTATCATCGTTTTGGTAGGTATTGTAACTAAAAATGGTATCCTGATCGTTGAATTTGCTAATCAAAAAATGGAAGAAGGTATGGATGCCACCTCGGCAGCTATTTTTGCGGCAACGCAAAGGATGAGACCTATTCTTATGACAAGCATAGCCACGGTGCTCGGTGTTTTACCTATTGCTGTTGCCTTTGGCGCGGCAGCCACCTCGAGAATCCCCATGGGTGTTGCCATTATTGGGGGATTATTGTTTTCTTTGGTATTAACCTTATTTGTTATTCCTGCGATATATACGTTTTTTAATCGTCAGCATAAAAAAGAATTAACGGCATGATTTACTGTTTCCGAATGGCTATATTTTGCCTATTTATTACTCCTGTTTTTGCACAGGAGGCCCCGATACTCTCACCGGAATCGGCCGTTAAAATAGGCTTGGAAAAGAATTTTGGTATTCAGATTCTTAGAAATAATGAACGAATTGCTCAGTTAAATAATACCCCTGGGCGAGCTGGCTTATTACCTACTCTGGGTGTAAATAGTTTGGCTAACTATGCAAGTAACAACACGGAGCAAAAGTTCTTTAATGGTGAAACCCGTTCCGGTATAGGCGCGGGAAATCTTACGACCAGAATGGGTTTGGAGATGAATTGGACGGCTTTTGATGGTTTTAACATGTTTGTGGAGAGAGACAGGCTGGCGCTCATGGAAAAGATGAGCCGGGCTGAGACTACCGCTCAGATGCAAACTTTCGCAGCAGGTATTCTCGCCGCTTATTATCGATTGGTTGAATTGGAAAGATCTACAGAAAATCTGAGATATGCCGTTACTCTCGATCGGGATATTCTCGATTTAGTGAAAAATAAGAAAAAAATTGGTACAGCAAATGGTTTGGAGGTACTACAGTCACAAACGAGGTTAAATAGTGATTCCGCGCGCCTTGTTTTGCTGGAAAATGAAATCTCAAGATCAAGAATGAATTTTAATATTTTGTTGAATCTTGATCCTAATACGCCTTTTACGCTGGATACTCGTTTTCAAAATGCTGCCATGCCTTCCTTAGAAGAGCTCCTTTTGCGAACCAGGCAGAATCATCCGGATTTATTGCTAACAAAATTGCAAAAGGAACAAGCTGCATTAAGACTGGAATCGGTTAAAAGTAGTTTTTGGCCCGTCGTAACCCTTCAAGCAGCTTATAATGTGGCTTTTTCGCGTTCTGAAGTAGGATTTTTACTTTCCAACCGGTCAAATGGCCCTTTTGTAGGTCTTACCTTAAGATATACCATTTTTGACGGGCAGAACAGGAAAAATGATCAGGAAATTGCTTTGGTGCAGATGGAAAATGCAGCGTTAAGAGAAACTGATTTGTTGACTATTCTCGAAGGACGAATTAAAACAAAAGTATCTGATTACAGTGCTCTTTCAAATCTTATCAATATGGAAGAGGAAAATTTAGATGCATCCCGACAACAATCAGCTTTGGCCAGGGAACTATATAGATTGGGGAAAACAACTAATTTTGAGGTGAGAGAGTCTATTCTGCAAGAAATTCAGGCGCTTGACAGAGTTATCAACGCTCAGGCAAGGGTGAAACAAGTGGAAATTGAAATTTTTAATGATGCAGGAATTCCTTTGTTTCCTGTGCAATAATTTTGTCAGCATTAATTTACTATTATGAAAAAAATGACCCTGCAGATACTTTCTGCCTGTTTTTTCCTGCTTTTGGTTGGAAATAAACTTTCCGCCCAGCGTGAACCTATAAATGCTCAACTTGTCGAGGCAATTCGCAAAGAAGGCCTGGAGAATAGTCAGGTTATGGAGGTTGCGGCCTGGTTAACCGATGTGCACGGACCGCGTTTAACTGGTTCCCCAAAACTGGATGATGCAACGAAGTGGGCTAAATCTACCCTTGAAAAATGGGGGATGTCCAATGTGCATTTAGAGGAATGGGGTCCTTTTGGCAGAGGATGGCAACTAAGTCATTTTTCTATGCATGCGCTAACGCCAACGTATTTTCCCATTATTGCTGTGCCTAAAGCCTGGTCGGGTTCTACAAAAGGAGAAATAACAGGGGAGGTCATTTATTTAAATGCCAATGATTCCACAGATTTGCCAGCCTACAAGGGTAAATTAAAAGGTAAATTTATTCTATTAGATACCATCAGAGATTTAAAAGAATGGTTCGATGCGCCAGCAGAAAGACATTCTGATGCTGCTTTGCTACAAATGGCTCAAGCTCCCCTACCCGGTGGAAGACCGGAGAGAGATTATAGCAGAATGGGTGGTTTTAGTTTTAATACTCAATTATGGAAATTTATTTCCGAGGAGAAACCCGCAGCAGTGCTCGATCGCGGATTTAAAGGTGATTTAGGCGTAGTTTTTGCCACCGGCGCTCGTGTAACGACTGGCAGAGCTCAAGATGTTGATAATCCTGTTATCCCTCAAGCTACCTTGTCGGTCGAACATTACAATAGAATTTTACGTACGGTCAATAGAAATGTGCCCGTTTCCCTTAGTTTAAATTTATTGGGCACTTATACCAATCCCGATGGAATGGAACATAATTTGATCGCAGAAATTCCAGGTACTGATAAAGCGGACGAGGTGGTCATGTTAGGTGCACACATCGATTCATGGCATAATGGAACTGGAGCAACAGATAATGCTGCTGGTTCTGCTGTTATGATGGAGGCTCTGCGCATTATTCAGGAAGTTACCAAGGCAACAGGTATTAAACCAAGACGTACTATTCGCCTGGCTCTTTGGACAGGGGAAGAACAAGGCCTATTAGGTTCAAGAGCTTATGTGAAAAATCATTTTGGTGAAACGCCAGAAGGAGACGCTAAAAGAGCTAAGCTTTCTGCCTATTATAATCTTGATAATGGTACAGGTAAAATAAGAGGTATCTATACCCAGGGTAATGAAAAAATAGCTCCTATTTTTAATAGCCTGCTTCAGCCCTTTAAAGATCTGGGTGCAGCAACCGTTACTTATAGTAACACCGGTGGTACTGACCATCAATCTTTTGATGGTGTGGGTATCCCTGGATTTCAGTTTATTCAGGAACCTATCGCCTATTCCACCAGAACACATCACTCAAATATGGATAATTGGGATCATTTAATCGCTGATGACCTTAAACAGGCAGCAACGGTTATTGCTTCTATAGTATTGCATACAGCTATGCGTGATGAACTTATGCCTAGAAAATAAAGAAATTTGATACTCGAAGCTTGTGTCGAAACAGCCAATCAGGCTGTTTTTGCTGAACAAAATGGGGCAGATAGAATTGAACTCTGCTCCCACCTCGAATGGGATGGATTAACGCCTTCCGATGATTTGTTGAATGAAACCCTTTCCCGGATCTCCATTCCTATTATGGCTATGGTGAGATCCAGGAAAGGTGGTTTCGTTTATTCTTCAGAGGATTTGTTTAAAATGAAAGTTTCCGCTTCATTTTTTCAAGATATCGGAGTCAAAGGTATCGTTTTCGGTAGCCTTTTGAAGAATAATGAAATTGATTTTAATGCCCTTGATCAAATTGCAAACGCTGCCCTTGACCTGCCTATTACCTTTCATAAAGCCATCGACTTTACCCCGGATCCCCTGAAATCGTTGATGAAACTTGCCAAAGAGAAGATGGTTTCAACCGTTCTAACCTCTGGAGGACCTGGCTCAGCATGGGACAATAGATTGGTCTTAAAGGAAATGGTTGCCTTTGGAAAAGATAATAATGTGACCGTTTTGGTGGCCGGGGGCGTTCGCTTTGATAATCTGCCAGCCTTACACGAGTTTTTAAACGCGACGGCTTATCATGGTAGAAAAATAGTACCCAATATTGGTTGAATACCAATATTTACCACCATAGAAAAGAGGATTCTTCAGAAAATAGGGTGATTTCCATGTTTACAATGCCAAGAGAAGAAAAAGAATGGCTTATCCATCTTGGAATGGTCTCATTTTCAAGTTCCCGCCAGGCAATCACGCTTCCTTCTTCCTTTTCGTTTTTATAGACTATGGGTGTATTAATCTCCTTTTTTGAGAACAAATTAGGGAAAAAATCTATCGAAAATGGCCCTGGAATAACCTTTCTAAAAGATGAAAATCGGTAGATACTTCTGGTATTGTGCGTAAATATCCATTTTTCTGCATAGATAATCTGATAGGTCAGGTCAGCATAAAAAATATATTGTTTAGTGTCAGGATTAATATAAATCTTCCCTTCTAAAGGTGTTTTTCGTCCTTTTTTGGAAACTAAATGCCCTTTTACTCTTATTCTAAAACATGGGCCATCAACATAAAGCGCTTTGGCTAAAGAAATGGCTTGTTTTCTAACGCTATTTGCCCCAAGGGAATCCAATAGTATAAAAATAAAAACAATCCAAAGTAAGGAAGTTAAAAGAAGTGTCATGGTTAATTGTAAAATAAAAGCTTAAAAAATCACAAATTTTTTGAATGTAATAAAGAAAAGATATCTGGAAATTTCTCCATCGTTGGTTTCGGAAAATAGATAAGATGAACAATAACGGCGGGTAAAATTTCAATGTCAGGTCTTCCAATACATTCAAAAATGCAGGTTTTGTCCCAGCCACTTATTTCGGCTAAGGTTTCCCACCATGATTCTTCCTCTTCCGGCCATTTTCTGTCCGCATTTTGCGCTAGGTAAATTTTAGACCATTCGTGAGCGGTAACCGGATAATGATTTATTGGATCCATGTATCCCTGAAATATGGCTTGCGCAGAAAAAAGTAATACGCCGTCCTCAGAAAATGATTCTGAATGATGAAAGTTATTAGGATACTGTGGAGAGGGAAAAGCGGTAGGATAAATCACTATTTTTTCATAGCCGTTAAAAAGAAATTTCTCTTCGTCGAAGGTTAACATGACGGCAGGAATGATGGCCATAAGCTTGAAATCTTCGGGCAAAGGCTCTTCCGATTGACCTTGAAAATCAATAGCCAGAAGCATAAGAAAACACCGTTGTTCAAAAACTATTTTTTTCTCCGTACTCAATGCAACGTAAAATGGACAACCTGTTAAGAGGATCTGTTTTTGAATATTATCAAGACCCGGCGTGAATTTTTTATAGTAAAACCAGTCAATCTGAGGTGAAAGTACATATATAACCGCTATCAAAATGATTGGGGGTAACATCCAGATACTATATAAACCGTCGTTTATCCATGAATAATAACCCGCGATAAGAAAGACAATAAAACAAGGTATGAGAAGTATCCTGGATGGCATCTTTTTTTTTGTAAAGATAAGTGGATTAGGCTCAGACAGGATTGATTTTTAAAATATTTGCAATATTTTTTAGAGGGCATAGTACTTATTTAAAAAAGAATACTATCTTTGTCCCGCTCAAAAGACGAGTTTTAATAGGAAGGTATGGTAGCTCAGTTGGTAGAGCACAGGACTGAAAATCCTGGTGTCGGCGGTTCAATTCCGCCCCGTACCACAATTTTTTTTATATGATTAACATAGCGTTTCATATTGGTCATCATCATTACATGCTACTTTGTAGTGTGGGTTGAAACCGGTATAAATGGTTTAAAAGAGGTTTACCCACTCGTGGTTAAACCTCTTTTTTTTTGCAATTTTTTATCAAATGAGTGATATGCTTAAGTTAGCGGTACAAAAATCGGGAAGACTTCTGGAGGGTTCTTTAGATTTGTTGAAATCTTGTGGTATCAAAATTGATAATGGAGAGGACCGCTTGCGTGTTACGGCCAGTCATTTTCCTATGGAGCTTTATTTTTTAAGAAATTCTGATATTCCACAATACGTTCAGGACGGTATTGCAGATATTGCTATTCTCGGAGAAAATACGCTGGTGGAGAAAAATAGGGAGATGGATAAAATTATGCCCCTGGGTTTTTCAAAATGCCGCCTCTCTATTGCTGTACCTAAAGGAGTGAACTATACGGGCGTGCAATGGTTGGAAGGTAAAAAAATAGCCACTTCCTATCCGCATTCACTGGCAAACTATCTCGATAACTTGAAAATAAAAGCCGAAATTCATGAGATTTCCGGCTCTGTAGAAATTGCTCCTAATATTGGTCTCGCCGATGCTATCTGCGATTTGGTGAGTAGTGGTTCCACGCTCTTCAAGAATAATCTGGTGGAAAAAGATGTACTTTTTAAATCAGAGGCTTGGTTGGTGTCACACAAAGCTATCTCTCAAGAAAAACAGGTTTTACTCGATAAATTGATATTTAGAATGAAAGCCGTGCTTACCGCGGCAAATAATAAATATCTTTTGATGAATGTTCCGAATGATAAAGTGCAAGAAGTGATTGAGCTGCTGCCAGGGATGAAAAGTCCAACCGTTATGCCGCTCGCTGACAAACATTGGAGTTCCGTTCATACAGTGATTGGAGAAGATCAGTTTTGGGATATTATTGACAGATTAAAAGACGCGGGTGCTCAGGGCATTTTAGTTATTCCAATTCAAAAAATGATTCTATGACTTCTTTTATAAAGCACTTTTATGATAATCCACCGAAAGCGGAATGGTCAAAAATTCTTGCCAGGCCAAATCCCGGAGGTGCTGATATTTCCGCCTTGGTTGCTGATATTCTGGCAGCCGTTAAAGAAAAAGGGGATCAGGCAATTATAGATTTTAATACCCGGTTTGATGGATTTACCAGCGCATCGTTTGAAGTGACTGAAGAGGAAATAAAGGAAGCTGTTTTATCATTACCAGAAAATTTAAAAAATGCTATTCTAAGTGCAGCGGCTAATATTACCGCTTTTCACGAAAAGCAAAAAGTAGATCAGGAACCTGTAGAAACCATGCCAGGTGTTTTATGTTGGCGAAAGAGTGTGCCTATTGAAAAAGTAGGTTTATACATTCCCGGTGGAACGGCGCCTTTGTTTTCCAGTGTGCTTATGTTAGGTATTCCAGCTAAAATAGCTGGATGTAGTGAAATAATATTGTGCTCTCCTCCGCAGAAGGATGGAAAAATTCATCCGGCTATTTTATTTGCCGCTCATATTACGGGTATAACCCGGATATTTAAAGTGGGGGGTGCTCAGGCTATCGCCGCTATGGCCTTCGGCACAGAAACCATTCCAGCCGTATATAAAATTGCAGGACCAGGAAACAGGTACGTCACAGAGGCAAAACAGTCCATTACAAAATTTGGCGTCGCTATTGATATGCCTGCCGGACCAAGTGAGGTGCTGGTTTTTGCCGATGAAGGGGCAAATCCTGCCTTTGTTGCCGCCGATTTACTCTCGCAGGCTGAACATGGGGAAGATAGTCAGGTTGTGTTGATTTGTCCGGATAAAATGTTTTTTGAAAAGGTAGATATAGAAATTGGTAAGCAATTAACCTTCTTGCCAAGAATGGAAATAGCAAAAAAAGCGCTTCAAAATAGTGTGGCCATCGCAGTTAACGATGCATCCATAGCAATGGATATAATTAATGATTATGCGCCGGAACATTTGATTATGGCGTTGAGGAACCCAATCGATTTTGTGAATGATATCAAAAATGCTGGTTCTGTATTCCTTGGTGATTACACCCCTGAAGCGGTAGGCGATTATGCTTCGGGTACTAATCATACGCTGCCAACCAATGGTTTTGCCCGCGCTTTTAGCGGAGTTTCTGTTGATTCTTTCATAAAAAAGATTACTTTTCAACAAGTTAGCCAGTCCGGTTTAACTAAATTGGGGCCAATCGTTATGACTATGGCGGAAGCTGAACGGCTCGAAGCCCATAAGCAAGCAGTTTCAATCAGACTTGATAATCTTCAACTATGAAGAATATAGCCTTTTTGTTATTCATCTTCCTCGTTCCATTTTCCGCTAAGGGCCAGTCGTTCCTTTCAGGGAAAACCTATTTTAGCGATAAGGAATATATAGAATATTTCACTGGAAATATGCCTCTTATATTGACCGTACCCCATGGAGGTTTGTTAGTTCCATCGACTATTCCTAACAGGAATTGTGCGGAATGTGTGACCGTTATGGATACAAATACCCAGGAATTGGGAAGATTGATTGCCGACGAGGTTAAAAAAAATACCGGGGGAAATTGTTTTCCTCATCTTGTTATTAATCGCCTTAGACGAACTAAACTTGACGCAAACAGAGATCTTTTTGAGGCAGCTTTAGATAATCCCGACGCTGTCAACGCATGGTATGCCTTTCACAAGTTTATTGATTCTGCCAAAATGATGGTCACTAATCAGTTTCAACGGGGTTTATTGATAGACCTTCACGGTCATGGTCATGCCTTTCAAAGGCTGGAATTGGGTTATTTACTCTCAGCTTCCAATCTTAGGAGTGGGAATAATTTTTTGAATAGCCAGGTAGCTATCGAAAATAGCAGCATCAGGCATTTAGCCGCAAATAATAAAAATGAATACCGTCATGCGGAATTGTTGAATGGTCAGGAGAGTTTAGGCGGATTTTTTGAAACGGAACGTTATACCGCGGTGCCTGGCCCCGCAGATATTGCACCTAGAAGTGGGGAGGATTATTTTTCCGGAGGATACAACACAGAGAGACATGGCTCAGTGGATAGTGGAAAAATAGATGCTATTCAGATTGAGTGTAATTTTATTGGGGTTAGAGATTCAGAAATATCTCTCCAGTTTTTTGCTGAAGCTACGGCTAATGCATTGGTTAAATTTTTAAAAACTCACTATTTTGGTAAAGATGGATTTTCATGTCCTACTTCTATAACAAGTAATAGGGATAAAAATAAGGAGCTTTCTTTTAGCGTATTTCCTAATCCCGCCTGCGAATCGGTTACGTTGAATTTACCTTCTCCGGGTACGCTGCGAATGTACAATGCAACGGGGCAGGTTTTAAATGAATTTTCTTTTCTCAAGGAGGGCGAATACACTCTTCCTTTAGCGTTTAATGATAAGTTTGTTCTTCTTCAATTTATTGGTAAAGATGGATCAAGTGGGTCCATGAAACTTATGCGTCAATGTTATTGAAAAAATTAGACTTCAACCGCCTCGTGCGTGCAAATATTCTTAAGCTCACTCCCTATTCGTCGGCAAGGGGAGAGTTCAAAGGTTCTGCCTCCGTTTTTCTGGATGCGAATGAAAATCCTTTCGAATCAGGGTACAATCGCTATCCTGATCCGCTGCAATTAACCCTAAAAGATAAAATTAGTGCCCTTTGGCATGTTCCCGTACTTTCTATTTTCCTTGGAAATGGAAGTGATGAACCCATTGATTTACTCGTTCGTCTTTTCTGTGAACCCGGCTTAGATCATATCATTATTACGCCTCCCACCTACGGAATGTATCGTGTCGCCGCTGATATTGCTGGGGTCGAAGTCAAAGAAATAAATCTTCGCGCTGATTTTCAGCTTTCCGTAAAGGACATACTCGAACAGGCAAATGAACACAGTAAAATCCTCTTCTTATGTAGTCCTAATAATCCAACGGGAAACCTTTTAAATAAAGAGGATATTATAGAGGTTATCCATCATTTTCCGGGTATTGTAGTACTCGATGAAGCCTACACAGACTTTGCAGAGAATGCCAGCTTTCTTCCGGAGCTCTCCAATTTTCCAAATTTGGTCATCCTCCAGACCTTTTCTAAAGCATGGGGCCTGGCCGCTATTCGTTTGGGTATGGCCTTCGCCTCCATGGAAATAATAGATTTGCTCAATAAGATTAAATCTCCCTATAATCTGAATATTTTAACCATAGATTTTGTCCTTCGTCAACTGGACTTTTTAAAGGAAAAAAATGACTCAGTGGACATTTTAGTAAAGGAAAGACAACTTCTGATGGAACATTTTAAGTCTTTTACCTTTATAAACAAAGTGAATCGTTCCGACGCCAATTTTATCCTCATTCAGGTGGATGACGCAGATGGACTCTACCAATTTCTTGTTTCTAAAGGCATTATTGTGAGAAATAGGTCAAATATGCCGCTTTGTAAAGAAGGATTAAGAATTACCGTAGGTACAACGCTGGAAAATAATAATCTTTTAGTGTCCATGAGGGAATGGGCAAGTTTAAAATCTTTATCATGAAAAGAGTTTTATTTATCGATAGGGACGGAACATTAGTCTTTGAACCTAATGATTATCAATTAGATAGTAAGGAAAAAGTTTCCTTTTTACCTGCTGTGTTTGCTTCATTGGCGCGTATTTGTAAAGAAACAGATTTTGAATTGGTTATGGTGACCAATCAGGATGGATTAGGTACAGATTCCTTCCCGGAAAATACTTTTTGGCCAGCTCATGAATTCATTTTAGATGCTTTTAAAAAGGAGTCCGTTGTTTTTAGTGAAGTTTATATCGACAAATCTTTCCCTCACGAAAATGCACCTACCCGGAAGCCCAGGCTTGGGATGCTGCAGAAGTATTTGTCCAATGAGTATGATCTTAAAAATTCCTGGGTCATCGGCGATCGTTTAACCGATATGGAATTGGCCTATAATCTTGGTGCAAAAGGTATTTTTATCACAAGCAATGAGGAACTGGGGGTGCAGGAAATAAGTCAGGATATGGCTGAAATCAATAAGGTGATTGCCCTGAAAACGAAAGATTGGAATGAAATGGCCACCTTTTTGTGCCAACAAAGAGCGCCTGTCACCTTATCAAGAAAGACGCTGGAAACAGATATTTTCGTAAGTCTTAACCTCGACGGTGCAGGTAATTATAATCATCAAACCGGATTGGGTTTCTTTAATCACATGTTGGATCAATTGGCTAAACACAGTGGCATTGATTTATCTGTAACTGTTTCGGGCGATTTACACATTGATGAACATCATACTATAGAAGATACCGCCCTTGCTTTAGGTGCCGCATTTAAAAAGGCATTGGGGGATAAAAGAGGTATTGAAAGATATGGTTTTTTTATTTTACCCATGGATGACGCATTGGCTCAGGTGGCCATAGATTTTAGTGGAAGACCCTGGTTGGTGTGGAATGCTTCTTTTTTAAGAGAAAAAGTAGGTGATTTTCCA
>JAJTER010000190.1 GCA_021299835.1 Saprospiraceae bacterium
CTATACGCCCATAATCAACTTTTCAATACTTGTAAATGGATGCTATCAATAAGACCTTTCGTTTCAGCTTTTTCATTCTACCAAAATACAAGGCAATATTGCTGGAATATTTATTCATGGGGCATTTGCATTTTGGTACTTATGTTAAAAATATCTTGCTTTTGGTCCAGATATTTTGTTAAATTTTTCCAGTTACTACCATTACTTTACAAAAATGGCAGAGCAATGCCCAACGTAGTTTATGTAAAAGAATAGTCGTCTAATAAACATTATCTCCAAAACGATGACGTTCTCTGCAATCCTCAAAATCCTGTAAATCCTGTAAATCCTGATTCAGAACCGAGTGTTAAAGGTAAATTTCAACTAAATAGCCTATCGTAAAAAATCTAATATCCGTCGGGTCTTTCATCATAACATCCATTCCTGTAGGGGCGAATTGAATTCGCCCGCCCATGATACCGATAAATATCCGATTAATCATCCCAACGCAGAAACCCAAAACCCAAAAACCATTTACCACAAAAAAAAAGGGTTCGGAGCGAACAAACGCTCCGAACCCAATGATATCAATTAACCTAAAAACTTATTTCTTGTAAACTAAGTTGATTTCTAAATCAAATTCGTCATAGATAGTCTTATCACCAAGATTCTCAAAGAAAGAACCTGAACCATATCTGATGTCATACTCAGAACGATCTAAAGTTATTTTTGCAACAGCCGTTTGTTTTCCTTCCACAGTTTTAATGTCTGCGTTAAATCTTAATTCTTTAGTTGCAGCCTTCAAATTCAAGTTACCAACAATTTTGTAAGCACCTGGCGTTCCTCTTGAAACAACCTTAGTAATTACAAACTTTGATGTAGGATGAGCAGTAACTCCAAAAAAGTCATCACTTTTTAAGTGTCCACCTAATTTCTTTGCTCCCTCACCAGTTAAATCTTCAACTGTGATTGAAGTCATGTCCATTTCAAAAGAACCACCAATCAAATTATCACCTTCAAACTCAAGCGCACCGCTTTTCAACATAACTTTGCCGAAATGCTTTCCTGTAACTTTGTATCCTGTCCATTTTACATAACTACTTGTTAAATCAGCAGGTACTTTTACCGGTGGCTTAACAAATGAAAACGCAGCTATTGCTACCAAAACTAAAAACATTGAGAATTTTTTCATAAGATGTTTATTTAAAGTTTAACAATTTAATCTAATGGTTGTTCAGAAAAATGATTTCCATTTCGAACTATTTCCAGTAATTCATTCAAATGTGATGCTTGTAAATCAGTGAGATTATTCATTGTGTCATAAATATTATGCTCAATGACCTCGTTACAAATATGTAATAATTGTAAACCCTCTCCCGTAATTCTTATCTCAACCTGCCTTCTGTCATTTGGGCAGAAAGTCCTGTTAACCAAATTTTTATCAATTAATTTATCCACCAAACGACTGGTGTTAGACGTTTTATCTAACATCCTGGAAGTAATTAATTTTAATGAAGATGGTTTACAGCCCATGCCCTTCAATATTCTGAGAATATTAAATTGCTGACCACTTATGTCGTAAGGTTTCAATAATCTGTTTACTTTATGGTTTAACCAGGCCGCTGTAAATAGCAGATTCACATGGGCTTTGTGAAAATTATCCTTAAAAACAGACTGATTGATTTCTTGTTCCAAATTCATTGTTGACTCATTAATTGTATATACAACTAAAAAGAAAAAAAGGTTCAATGATTTAGAAAAAAAAATTAGGATAACTTTACCCGAATAAAATAAATATCATGAAAATACTTATCATTGGTGGTGGTAATATGGGTTTAACCTACGCCCAAAGTTTTCTTCGCACCCAAAATGCGTCCAAAGATGACATGATGATTTTGGAGAAATCGCCGGACAGAGCTGCAGAACTTTCAAGAAAAGATATTGGAACGGTGTTCGGTGATGCGATTGAATGTGTTCCTCTCGCCGACATCGTCATTTTAGCGGTGAAACCACAAGATGCCAAAATCATGTTTGCTTCCATTAAAGACAAAGTTCACCATCAACAGGTATTTTTATCTATCATGGCCGGGGTTAAAATTGATCAGATTAAAGAAGGGCTGGGGACATCCAAAGTCATTCGGGCGATGCCCAATTTACCCGCTCAAATTGGTAGGGGTATGACCGCTTTTACCTCATCGGAGGAGGTAACCAGGATAGAATTAATTACAGTACAGAATTTACTGAACACCACTGGAAAGACCGTTTATGTTGAGAATGAAAAGTTTATAGATGCTGCAACGGCCATTTCAGGCAGTGGGCCTGCTTATGTATTTTTATTTATGGATTCCATGATTTCAGCTGCCAGAGGTATGGGTTTTTCTCCCGCCGAGGCCGAATTGCTGGTAAGCCAAACTTTTCTTGGTGCCACAGAGTTATATAATTCAGGAGATTATACCTGTCAGGAATGGATTCAGAAGGTGTCCTCAAAAGGTGGTACCACCGAAGCAGCAATGCAATCATTTGAACAACAACAAGTAAAAAACCATATTATTACAGGTGCCAATACAGCGTTACATCGTGCTATTGAACTTGGCAAGGGAAACTAAATAGTATCAATAAAATATAAGAATGACTCAAATGTATATTCCTCTCTTACTCTTTGGAGCTATTATCGTAGGCTTTCTATTAGGATTCGTAGTGCAAAAATTGACCGTAGCCGCTCATTATCTGTCAAAAAAAGAGGTTGAAAATAACTTCGTACCAAAAGTTCAATACGAGAGCATCGTGCAACAGTTAAACAATGCTAAATCGGTTGAAACGGCTCAGCAATATCAAATCCTTGAATTAACTGGCACCTTGTCGGCAACAAAAGCTCAAAATATAGAATGGGACAAAAGGCTATTGGAGCAATCGAACGAAATTCAAGCGCTTCAATCAAAGGCCCGATTGGAATTTGAGCAACTTTCGCAAGCTATTCTGGAGGAAAAAAGCAAGAAATTTACCCATCAAAATGAAGAAAATCTAACCCGACTTATAAATCCTTTGAAGGATCATATTGCCAAATTTGAAGAAAATATGCAAAAGAGGTTTCATGAGGAATCGCTCGACAGAAATACGCTTAAAGTAGAAATTAATACCTTAAAACAGCTCAATCAACAAATCTGGGCTGGAAAAAAATATACATTATCTGATACAGGAAACCAAAACCAACGAAACGGGAAAGAAACAAAGACCGGACTTTATCATTTTACTACCTGACAGCAAACACCTTATTATTGATGCGAAAGTTTCCTTAACGGCTTTTGAGCGATATCATCGAATTGACGATGTTAAAGAGAAGGAAAAAGCATTACAGGAACACCTATTTAGTCTCAGGAAGCACATCAGGGAGCTGGGCGATAAAAAATACCAGCAATTGGAAACACTAAAGAGTCCCGATTATGTGCTATTATTTATCCCTATTGAGCCTGCCTTCTCTCTGGCATTGCTATCAGATGCCAATCTATTCCAGGAAGCTCTGGAGCGGAATATAGTTTTGGTGACCACTTCTACCCTACTTGCTACCCTCAGAACGGTCTCCTTTATTTGGAATCAAGACAAGCAGAGTAAAAATGTCGCTGAAATTGCCCGTCAGAGTGGTCTTTTGGTGGACAAATTCGTTTTATTTCTTGAAGACATAAAGGACATTGCCGATAAATTAACTAAAGCGCAGGAAAGCGTTCATTCGGCTATGAACAAACTAATGCTTTCGCCTAAAAAGGGAGACACCCTGGTGGGAAGGGTTAAAACCATAAGCCACCTGGGTGCCCGCCATACTAAGCCCATTCCAACGGAATGGATAGAGGATGAAACTATTTTATCGTCGGAATAATTTTCTTGAGAAAGGCAATACTCAATGGCACATTTTCCATTTCTTTATCGCTTTCGTCTTCAATAAAATAATGCTTGATGCCATTTTTCTTTGCCTGTTTAAAAATGGTTTCATAGTCAGCCTGACCTGTTCCCAAAACTACATCATTTTCAGGACCTGAACCGCCGGTTAAATCACCAGTGACTCCCTTTTTGATATCCTTTAAATGCATCATTTTGAAACGGCTCGGATATTTCCTTAGCAGGGAAGCTGGACTAGCACCACCGTGGATAGTCCAGAAAATATCCATTTCAAAGGAAACATATTTGGGATCGGTCTTTTGAACCAGGTAATCCATTAAAGTTCCGTCCATGTAAGGTTGAAACTCAAATCCGTGATTGTGATAACAAAGAGTTACACCATTTTCCTTCAGCAACTTACCAGCCTTATTGAAAACGTCAACGGCATTTTTAGCATCCTGCAGGTTAAATTTTCCTTTTTGATGAGGAATCCATGGACACATAACCATTTTAACACCAAGTTCCTTTGCTCGGGTAACGACAGCGGCCGGATTATCCTTCAGCTCGTTATAATCGCAGCCAGTGGACACCACAGCAATACCACGATCCTGGCATTTTTTAAGAAAATCGGCATTGGAAAGCGTTTTAGAACCACCGCCTTCCATCTCCTGGATACCCAAATCTCTGACTAAATCCAGGATTTTATCAGGATTTTGGCCCATGTGATTTCTGTAAGTATAAGCCTGAACGCCTATTTTGAACCATTTTGGCATTTTCTGAGCCTGAGCAGGCAAAGAAGCAAAAATGGATAAAACGAATAATGATAAAATAATTTGAAGGGTTAATTTACGCATAGCAATTTTATTTTAAAGTATATTTTTTTTCAATGCCTCAACCGCATAATTCTCCGCTCTGGCACTTAAAGCCATATAAGTCAGGGAGGGATTTTGCGTGGAGGTGGAGGTCATACATGCACCGTCAGTCACAAAAACATTTTGACATTCATGCAATTGATTCCATTTATTTAAGAGCGATGTTTTCTTATCTTTTCCCATTCTTATACCGCCCATTTCGTGGATATCTAAGCCCGGAGGATGATTTACATTTCTTATTTTAAGATTGATAAAGCCCGCTTTGGTGAACATTTCACTAAACTGATCAATAAAATCGAGGGTCATTTTCTCGTCATTGTCGTCATAACTCACAGAAATTTTAAGTTGTGGCATACCGTGGAGATCCTTGAGCTTTTCATCTAAGGCAACAAAATTAGTTATTTTGGGAATGGTTTCGCCCATCATACCTGCGCCAATATTCCAATGACCATTTAATTTGGGATTAGCGAGCGCATTTTTTAGCGATTCACCAAATTCACTGGTATCAGCAGAACTACCTCGGCTGGCGGAGAAAGAGGTAGCATAACCTCTTAAAAAATCCATTTCCTGTTTGTGTAAATTCCTAAATCGGGGAATATACCCTGAAGTAGGTCTCCGTCCATCTGTTTTTACATCCAGATTACCTTCATATTCAGCGTTAATACCTGATTTATAGTTATGAAAAGCGACATATTTCCCCATTAAGCCATTATCGTTGCCCAACCCATTTGGGAAACGACGAGAGGTAGAATTAAGCAAAATTAAATTTGAATTCAGGGCTGCCCCATTGACAAAAATAATCTTAGCAAAATACTCCGTGGATTCACCTGTGATGGTATTAATAACCCTAACACCGGACGCCTTATTTTTCTTTTCGTCAAATAGCACCTCAGCGACCAAAGCATCGGACAGGAGGGTAAGATTCCCCGTTTTCATAGCCCATGGAATGGTTGAGGCATTGGAGGAAAAGTACCCACCCAGCGGACAACCCCTTTCACATAAGGTTCGATGCTGACATTTTGCCCGACCCTGAGCTAAATGAATAGGCTGAGCATCAGTTATATGTGCGCACCTGGCAACAATGACCTGACGATCTCTGTATTGCTGAGCAACAAAATCGGAGAAATATTTTTCGACACAATTTAGGGGAAATGCGGGTAGGAATTCACCGTCGGGAAGATGGGGTAAACCGTCCTTATTACCGCTGATACCCGCAAATTTTTCCACATGGCTATACCAGGGAGCCAAATCCTCGTAACCAATAGGCCATTCGACGGCATAACCATCGCGGGCAGGTCCTTCGAAATCAAAAGGAGACCAGCGCTGTACCTGTCTCGCCCAAAGAAGCGATTTTCCGCCCGTCTGATAGGCACGTATCCATGAAAAAGGTTTTTCCTGAACGTAAGGATGTTCCTTATCTTTTACGAAAAAATGAGCCGACGTTTCGTTAAATGCGTAACATTTAGAAACCACCGGATTTTCATTGATGACGTCTTGGGGTAATTGTCCCCGATGTTTCATTTCCCAGGGGAAAAGGGTTGCCGTAGGATAATCTTCTATGTGTTTTACCTCCCTGCCCCTTTCTATTAAAAGCGTTTTAAGTCCTTTTTCCGTTAATTCCTTCGCGGCCCAACCACCACTTATTCCTGATCCTATGACAACAGCATCGTATTTATGTTTAACAGCAACCTTCAAATTCAAATTTACCATAATACTTAATTAACTGGGGCACAAATAATATAGCGATTTGGTGCCATTTCGTAAGGAATAATTTGTTTCATAAAATGCGAAGATGTCTGATACCCCTTGA
>JAJTER010000191.1 GCA_021299835.1 Saprospiraceae bacterium
TATTTTCATGTATTTTGTAACACATAATCCTGTCCACTCTTGATGGATAGTATTGGTAAGCAATGCAAATTCATCTTCTTTTCAACGCCGCTTTCTTTCCAGTAATCAGTGAGTTTATTTCTAGTCTCCTGTCCTGTCATTCGCTGTTGAATCCATTTTTCAGAACGCCCCAGCTTTTGCCAGTTTTCTCTTGCTCTGTCCAGGCCTTGGATTGGGGAGGCTATTTCCTGCATACATTCGTAACCCACTTTTGCCAGCGATTTTTTAAATGGTTCCGCTCTGGGTGATGGGATAGATTGGATTAGGCGCTGTAAATTTGGTGTATTCAAGTAATCAGTTGGATATTTTTTACCATCAATAGCTTGAAATTGCAGTTGTACGAAATTTTCGTACAACTGACTTCCTATCTAGATTACCTTTTTTTAAAATAACTCCAATATCGTTTTGGAATGTTACTATCTGTTAAAAATCAATTACATCTATTGCAGAAAAAATCCAGGTTTCCTATTCAGCATTCCATTGTCTCCTTACTTTTTTACCTTTTTACCATGGAAGCTTTCTAATTAGGCTTATGTAACTTCTTAATAAAATGGCAATGAAAACATTGGAAAAAGTGTTTATCTTTATTTCTTATCTTAATATATGGGTGCAAATGCTGGTAAACTAGAACCTGGGAAGGAACAGACTACCCCTAAAAGTTTGGTGCATCAGCATGCCATGTCGGAGCCTGCCATTCAGGAAACTTACCAGGATAATCCTCGCACAAAGCAACTAAAAAAAATAAAAGAGATGGCGGATGCCAGTCCGCAAACGGAGAAATTACGGTCTATTCAGGCCATGGCTTCCCAACAGGCTGCGCAAAGGAAGAAGCTTATTCCTGTAAATGATGAACAACATTTGGAAAATGAGGCCGATGCAATGGGTGCAAGGGCCTTAAGTATTGGTGGAAATGCAAAAGTTGAGGGTAATTTGAATAATTCACTCACTCAACTTATTAAACCTCCTCCCACTCCTGTTCAGAAGGCTGAAAATGAAAATTCTACGGATATTCAAGAGGAGGCGGTGAAGCCGGAAATGGATTTGGAGGAAAAGCCAGAACTTGCTGATGCTATTGAAACCGTAGCAACTGATACACCTGCCGCCAATATTAATCCAGATGAAAATCAAGATAAACCACCTGAAGAAAAGGGGGAGGAAATTGATAATAGCTACAATAAAAGTGGATTTATTACCGAGAAAGCGTCCCTAAGGAAAACGGAGGTGGTAAATACCATCATTGAATCCAATAAAAAAGATAAAAAGAATGCGTCCAAAATAATTAAATCCGGCGCTCTTCCAAAGGATAAAGGTTGGTTTGGCCTCGGACTTTTGGGGGTTAAAACGGAAAAGTTTGTCGATCCCAAAAAACTGAAATATTTAATTCCCGTAAAGATCGACCAGGCAAATGAAGATAAAGAGATTGGCTGGACACCTGTTCAAATTAATTACGATTTTAATGACACATCGAAACAAAAATTAAGTGTTTATAAAGATAAGGAAGGGTATGTTGATTCCAAAAAATTAATCAAAAGTGAGCTGGATCTGAATGAAAAGGGAACGGCACTGACTGGAAAAGATAATGCGTTGGGTGCTGCTATGAATGGCTCTCTATTAGGGAAAGTAGCTGGTTTTGCCGTCAATAATTCCAAATCAGTCAGGGGAATGGCCAATGATGCCGTGGATGGTGCCTTTGACTTATTTAATAAAGGGGCCGATTTTATTCAGAAAAATGCTCTGGATAAAGTTGAAATTTTAAAAGGTTTGTCTTTCGGCCTGGATAAAGAGGCTTCTAAAATAACCACTCAGGGCAGTTTTATTACAGGAAAAGTAGCTAAAGATAAATGGATCTTCAGCTCTACTTTTAAAGTTAATACTCAAGGGGATTATTCTGCCGAGTACATGGGCTCTGTTATTGAAAATCCACCCGAATTAAATCTGGAAAGTGGAAATGTCGGATTTAAACTGAATTTTGGATCAATGGTCAAACATCAGGCAAATGCTGCTGACCCGTCTATAATTAGTAAAGGGGGAAATGCCTCTTTTCAAATTATGGGTCAGGAAGTATTTGCAAAATGGAACCAATTGGATTTTAACTTAAATGAAAAAAAGGTAAAAACTGCTGATTTCTCTGAGGTTGGTCTGAATTTAAATCTTTCTGTTGGAGAAACTATTAAGGTAGAAAATTTAAACGCTGCAGTTAAAGACCTTAAGCTTTCCAATAACATCCTTACCCATGGGGATATTACCCTCAGTATTGCTTCAATCAATCTCTTTGGGGTAGCCACTTTTAGTGATATTAATGGAAGTATTGGACAAAAAACAGGCTTTTCCGGGGAAGGTAATTTTGATGTAACGAAAGAGGGTCTTGCAGGGGCAAAAGGTAAAGTTTCTGTAAAAAAGGGACCTGATGATAAAGTCGCTAAATATAAACTTCAGGATGGCGAATTTAATGCGATCATCATGGGGCAGGAGGTTTCCTTTAAAGGAGTGAATTATGATTCCGCTAATCCAAATGAGATTTCAGCCGATTCAAGTAGTTTAAAACTGGATTTTTCATTAGGTGATATCCTTAAAGTGGAAGAGTTTGACGCAACAGTGTCCAATGCCAAGCTAGCTAAAGATAAAGGATTTACTTATGAAAATATTTCTGTGAATATTGCTTCCATCAGTGTATTTGATGACGTTGCAAAATTTAGTAATATTTCTGGAAATATCAGTCCCAAGGAAGGATTTGATGCAAAAGGTGATTTTTTAGTTACTGCTGCTGACTTGGGTAATGCTTCGGGAAAAGTGTCTGTAAAAAAGGGGCCTGAAGACTTGACCACCCATTATAATCTTGAGAATGGCGCGTTTAATGCGACTATTTTGGGTCAGGAAGTCTCCATTACCGGCGTTACTTATGATTCTGCGAATCCGCAGGTTATTTCGGCCGCTTCCAGTAATCTGAAGTTGGACTTCTCTGCTGGAAATGTGCTGAAAGTAGAAGCTTTTGATGCTACCTTAACCGACGCAACATTAACAAAAGGAGGTTTTTCATACAATGATATTACCGTAAATATTGCTTCCGTCAATGTGATGGATATTGCAGTGTTTTCAGATATAAATGGCAATGTGAATGCTGCCGGGGGCTTTAATGCAGTGGGTGCTTTTGCCGTAACGTTACCAGGATTGGGTAGTGGACAAGGTAAAGTCGCAGTGAAAAAGGGAGCAAAAGATGAAAAAACCCAATATACGCTCGAGGATGGTGCCTTTAATGCGGAAATGGTCGGTCAATCAGCTAGTGTTACTGGAGTTAATTATGATTCTGCAACGAATATTTTTTCTATTAAAAAAGGAGAACTTGATTTGAACATTCTGGGCGTTAATCTTAATATTGTCATTCAAAATCCAAGTTTTACCAAAACAAATGGTTTTGATTTCGATAGTGCCACCGCAACCATTCCTGAGTTAGTCTTTGCCGATGAGGCCAAAATGGCCAATATTGTCGTTAATGTCGTAAAGGATGGTGATAAATACAACTATGACGGTTCCTCAGATTTTAATCTTAGCGGAAAAATTGACGGAGCTTCAGCCTCCGCAGATGGAAATGTGGGTATCTCTCATGAAGATGAAAAAGGACCAAGCCTTTCATTTACTAATGCCAATGTTACTTTAATCATTTATGGTCAAAGTCTGGAACTAAAAAATATGAATTATAAGGAGGGAGAGTTTAAAGCAGAGAAAACAGTGGCCAAAATAGCTCCTCCTTTCCTAAAAAAGAATCTTCAAATTACGGTAAATGATCTGACTATAAATAAAGAGGGTTAGGAACAAAAGAAACAAAAAAAGAGTTGAATGGCGTTTCTGCAACGCTGCCAGATTTAGAATTTCCAGGTTCCCTTTTTCCAGGTTCTATAGGCGTAGATGCTGATATTCCCGTTTTGCCTGGCTTGAATGTCGTAGCTTCTGCAGGAATGAAAGGTAAAGTGACTATTCCTGGCTTACAATTAAGTGTAAACAAAAAAGAAGATCAGGTTTATGTTATTTCTGCAGGTACCCAGAAGGAAAAACCTGCTAAAGGGGAAGTAAAATTATTTGTTGCTATAGGCGTTGGAACAGGTATTCCCGTTATCGCTACAGTATCACTTAGTATCGGTGCAGAAGGGGGCGTTACGGTTACCTTTGATTTCAATGCGTCTAAGGAAATATCTATGAATGAAAATTCAAATGGATTAAATCTGGATTCGAAATCTATGGAAACATCTTATAAATTAGCTGGTGACCTTTCTCTGGCTGCATTCCTTGAATTAAAGGCTACTGCTTTTTACTTCTTTAGAAAATCATATAGAAAGGAATTGGCAAAAAGAAGCTTTGGAGGATTTGAAGTATCTGATGAAGAAGATTTCAAATGGATTACCCCTTCTGAACCTTTGCATACAGATGAAGAAATAGAATCGGATATTAAAAATGATTTAAAAATTAATTTGAATTTTGTTGAAGATAAGATTTGGACCAGTAAAAAATTTGTCGATGCTTCTTCAGGTTTCTTTAAAGGCGATAGAAAGAGAGTTTTGGTCGTTGATAGAGCACTCTCCGAATTCGATAAGGTAAGGGGTGAATCAATTTCTGCGGAAGTAAAAGTACATGCGTTGAAAAAGTTAGAGTCCGAAATAGGAAATTATCTTGAAAGCACAAAGGGAACTTCTAGCAGAACCAAAGAAGTTCAAATGTTACATAAACAAGTTAAGGATGCAATCAAAGGGCTGCGCGCAAAAATTGACAAAAAACTAATTGATATTCCAACTTAATATTCTAAAATTATTTTAACTATGATGGATTTCAACGGTTTCCCTTTTGACAAATCCAAGTTGCCAAATATAAGCTATTCTAATTTTTATGCCAATCCTTCTTATCTAAGAACCCTCTCAAAGTTAGTTGGTCTGGAGGCAGCTTCTTTATCCACTGCCAAAATTTTAGAACTTGGTTGTGCTTCAGGGGGGAATATTTTGCCTTTTGCTTTGAAATATCCAGATTCACATACCATTGGTATTGATTGGTCAAATGATCTTATCGCCATTGGTAATGAAATGAAATTATCATTGAATTTGTCGAATATCGATTTGATTTGCTGCGATATCCAGGATTTGGATACTTCCTTTGGTACCTTTGATTACATTATTGTTCATGATGTTTTTTCTTGTGTTTCTGATGAAATTCGCCTTAAAATTCTAACTATTTGTAAGGAAAATCTAAATGAAAATGGATTGGCTTACATAAGTTATAATGCCTTACCTGGATGGAATAATCTGGCGACTGTAAGGGACCTTGCTTTGTTTCACAGTAATAATTTTGAGGCGCTACCAGAAAAAATAAATCAAATCCGATTATTGTTTGATTTTCTTAAAGAGGCTGTTAAAGAATCTGATAGTGCTTATGCAAAGTTAATGTTTGAAACCAGTGAATTACTCCAGGATAAACCTGATTTTAGTGTAGTCCATGATTTTTTACAAACCTATAATAAGGCTTTTTATTTTTCTGCTTTTATGGAGGAAGCAACTAAAGTTGGTTTACAATATGTCGTTGATGCTGAAATTTCTAAAATGTATATTCATAATTATTCAAAAATAATCAGTGATAAATTGGGGGGTATTGAAGAGGTGGTGCGCATGGAACAATATCTTGATTTCATTACAAACAGAGCATTTCGGCAAACAATTCTTTGTCATAATCATCGGATTATTAATAGAAAAATCCCCTTGGACAATTTAGTGAATTATTATTTTAGAATGAATTTGGTTAGCTCTCCTGATGAAGAATCAGATAAGGAGGCTATTTTTTATCTAAATAATAATCCGGAAGATTCCATTGCCACAGTAAATCCAATGCTTAAAGCGATTTTTAAGGTATTTAGTGAAAATTATGGATATCTATCCTTCCGTGATTTGGTATCTTTATCAAATAATAAATTAGCTGAAATAAATCAATCAGAACTAGAAGCACAAGCAAAAGTAAGCCTAATGGATCTTTTTTTGAAAGGTAAAATAGATATCAGGTCCGATTTTATTTCTACAAGTTCCTATGGCATGGATACACCAAAAGTATGGGAATATGTGACGGCTCAAGCCTCATATTTGAAACAAAAAATAGTAACCAATTTATATTTTGAGTCCGTTCAGCTGAGTCTTTTTGAGTATTATCTGGTCAGATATCTGGATGGAAATAATACGAAGGAGGTTGTCATTTCAAAAATGTTGGACCATTTTAAAAATGGGGATTTAATTTCCAGTTATAAAGGCACAAAAGTTACCTCAGATGAAAAATTAAGGGGAATTATTTCACTGGCCTATTTAGATGCACTTGAAAAATTTCGGGATCAAGCACTTTTAGTTTGATAGCCAGCTACTTAATCTTCATTTTCTACCAGTTTCTTCATTTTCATCAATCCCGTTTTTGCCACCTCCAGTGGATCTTGTTTCCAGTAATCTTTGTTAAAAAGTTCCAGGGAAAGTACTTTTGGGGTTCCCATTTCCTTCAGAATATGCATAATTTTTGACCAAGGTGCTATGCCATCTCCCGGATAAACCCGATCATTATCTGTTTGTTTTTCTTGTGGTATGTTGGCAACATAATCATTGAAATGAAATATTTCAATGGTAGGACCTGATAGCATAGTTAAAGCATCAAAACCCGAACCTCCGCGAAATAAATGATATACATCGGGTAATATTCTTGCGTCAGTATCATTGGCAGCGGAGGCCACAGCCATAGCCTGACTTAAATGAAACATAGTTCCTGAGGCGCCCCAAAATTCAAGTTGAGGCATAACGCCCGTTTTTCTGCCAAGGTCTAAAGCCGCTTTATACCGAAGGCCAGCCTGTAACCAGTCGATAGGTTCATCTCTTCCAACGCCGGCAGGTGGGGCAGCAATGCGTTTTCCCCCTAAAGCGGCCAGCCAGTTCATCTCCTCTTCCAGTTGAATCAATCCAAGTCTGCGTTTTTCATTATCTGAAACCATCCAGGGAGCAAATCCAATGGCATTTTCAACCTTCAGACCAGCTGAATCT
>JAJTER010000004.1 GCA_021299835.1 Saprospiraceae bacterium
ACCCATCTCCATTGGCGTCCCAGGGATTTCTTGATCTATTAAACCCAAAAAAAGTAATTCCTCTATCTAGATGGTCTGAAACAAGAGAACCATTGACAGATAAAGATTTATCTGCATTTTCAAAGTTTGTAATTGCTAAATTAGAATTATATTCAAAATGATTGAATAACGGATCTTTTGTTATAATATTTACCGTTCCAGCTATCGCATTTCCACCATACAGCGCTGATCCACCACCTCTCACAATTTCAACCCGTTCCACCATGTTGGTTGGAATCATTTCCAAACCATAAACACCAGCTAAGGCAGAAAAAACCGGTCTGCTATTAATTAAAATCTGGGTGTATGGACCCTCCAAACCATTCATCCTCAACTGGGTAAAACCACAATTCTGACAATTATTCTCAATACGCAAACCAGGAGAAAAATGAAGCCCTTCTGCTAAACTAATTGATTGAGTCCTATCAAAAATGCGATCATCCAGACGATTAACTATAATGGGAGACAGAAAGGCAGGAATCGCATTTCGGGTAGCTGTAACAACAACAGCTTCTAAGCCCAGAATGTCCTCGATAAGATTAAAATCCATCTTTTTTATCTCATCCTTTTGAAAAATAAATTTCGCTGAAATAGATTTATATCCAACATAAGATATATTGAAAGTATGTTCGCCTTTTGGAATATCAGATAAAACAAATTGACCCTCCAAATCAGTAATGGTGCCTAAACTACTGTTTTCCATAGCAACAGAAGCCCCAATTAAAGGGGTTCCATTAGAAGTAACCCGACCAGATAGCTTATTATTCTGCCCAACAGCACCAAAATATAAGAACAGAAAAAGGACTGAAAACCAGACTGATTTAAATCTTAAAAACAATTGTAAAAATAAGTCCATTTTTATAGATTTCAATTTCGTGTGAATTTAGGAGGCAATTATTTAATTCTGCCGTTATTATACTTTAAAGATATGAGATTCCAGCAAATATCCAATGCAACAATGTTTCATAAATAAAATTTTTATTATCTTATATTTGCAACAAAAAGAAATGAAAGTGAGGATTAATACTATTGTAATTTACTTCGTCATTGGGTTATCTCTGGCTATGCTCCCTGACCTAAAGGCGCAACCTTTGTTAAGCTGGGAAAAATTATCCGATGTTAACTTTGATTTAGTGTGGTTTGAGGAACACCAATCTAAATTTATGGTGCCAAGATTTGGTGCGATTCCAAATTCTTATAAAAACAAAAAGGTCAAAATTAAAGGTTATGTCATACCTGTTGACGCAACAAAAAACTTATATGTCATTTCTAAAGTTCCTATGGCCATGTGTTTTTTCTGCGGGGGTTCCGGTTCAGAAACCATTGTTGAACTTGAAATGAAAAAAGGATTTTCGAAAAGATATAACACCGATGACGTAAAAACATTTCAAGGAGTACTTACACTAAACACCAAAGACGTTATGCATTTCATATACATCCTAAAAGATGCAGTAGAAGTAAGTACCCCTTGAATAAAAGCTATTTTAGTGATAAAATCAAAGATTTATAAGCAGGTACAATTAAGGAATCCGATAAATCCATATTTGTGCCTGATATAATTTCAGTTGCTTTGAATGAACTGGGTAACATTTCTCTAAATCTTTTTAGATCCAGAGAGACATCCTTTTTATTCAGACTAAGGACGACCATAACCTTTTCATCATTGTCATATCTGAAATATACATAAATATTATTTTCCGGGACAAAATGCATCATTTTTCCATGGTGAATTACCCCTTTTTTTTCACGCCATTTAAGTAATTTTTGAATATGGTTTTTTGTTTCAATCTGTTTAGATAAAAGACCGATATTTGAAAACCCATTTTTTAGATCTCCTTGCCAACCACCTGGAAAATCACTTCTAATGACCCCATGATCATCTGTACCAGGATTTGACATCAGAATTTCCGTTCCATAATAGATTTGGGGGGTACCTCGGGTGGTTAACATATAAGTGAGTCCAAGATTAAACAGTTCCAGATTTTCATTTACCTGGGAGTAAAGCCTGCTCATATCATGATTATCTGGAAAAACCACTAAACTATTTGCATCAGGATACAAAAAATCCATAGTTAATGTTTCATAAAGAGGATACCAATTATTATTGGTTAAAGATTTCCTTAATGCACCTTGAATGGGAAAATCCATGGCACCAGGCAAACAAGATGTATAACCATTTGGATTCACCTTTCCTTTTAACCAATGAGCAACAATGGCTGGATTTTCAGACCATTCCTCCCCTACTATATTAAAACCAGGATACTCAGCCATTACAGCACATGTCCAGTCACTCATAAAATCTTTATCAGGATAAGGATATGTATCCATTCTAATACCATCAATATCAGCATATTCAATCCACCAAATGGCATTTTGAATTAAATATGTTGCCAGTAATTTATTTTTTTGATTTAAGTCAGGCATGGTTTCCACAAACCAACCGTCTGTAAACATTTTTTTATCGTATTCACTTACGTGAACATCTTGGATAACAGGTTTTTGATGAGTGGTATTAACAAACTTATTATCGAAATTAATCCAATCTGTATCAGGTAAATCATTCATCCACCAATGAAAAGAACCACAATGATTAACGATCATATCCATAATGACCTTCAACCCTTTATCATGACAATTTTTCACTAAATCAAGGTAAGAATCATTCGAACCAAAGCGAGGATCTACTTTAAAAAAATCAGTTATGGAGTAACCGTGGTAGGAATATTCAGTCTGATTATTTTCAAGAACAGGATTGAGCCAAATGGCTGAAAACCCTGTGGATTTAATATAATCCAAATTTTTAATAATACCTGCGATATCGCCCCCATGGCGTCCCCCTTTAAATGATCTGTTTAATTTTTCCCTCATATCCGGGTGATTATCATTACTCGGATCCCCATTGGCAAAGCGATCTGGCGTAATCAGATAAAGGACATCTGCCGTTGAAAAGCCTTGCCGCACTGCGGAATTCTCTTTCCTTTCTTTAAGCGTATAAGGGTGAGAAAAAACTACTTTTTCATCCTTCAAAAAATCAATGGGAAAAGTTTGAGGTTTTACAGTAGGTTGAATTTCCAGATTCAAAAAAAGATAATTTCTGTTGGACGTCTGAATCACATTAACCAATCTTATACCCGGTGAATTAATTTTTGGTCTTAAATAGGCAATATCTTTGGCATGAACCATAATTTGTAAGTCCCTGTTTTTCATACCTGCCCACCAAAAGGAAGGTTCTATATGATCGATTGTAAGCGCAGGATTTGAACCAATTGTCTGCAAATGGACTCCCAAAAAAAATAAAAAGAGGAAAAAATATTTTTTCATGGTAAAGTATTATTAAATGGACTGAACTAATTAGTTTATTACAATATATTAAAAAAAATAGGGTATTGCTTGAATTTTTCCATTATCTTTTCTCATTAATTTAATACAAGTATGCTCTACATCATGTTCAAGGATAAGTACATAATCGTTCTTTAAGGCTTCCTCTATCAATGAACTTCTTTCTTTTATAGTTTCAAGAGGTTGAATATCATAAGCAATGATATAAGATAGCGACAAATGATGAATGGTAGGAATAAGGTCAGCGCAATAAACAAATGTTTGATTTTCTATATTTATAATGGGTAACATCATACCCAATGTATGTCCATAAACAAATCTAATATTCAAACCGTGGATAAACGGGTAATCAGAATCAGTACATGGAATAAATTTCAATTGTCCGGATGTTTGTAGCGGAATAAAATTATCTTTAATAAAAGAGGGTGTTTCCTTTATATTGGGATGTATAGCATTTTCCCAATGGATTGCATTTGACCAGTAAGTTGCATTTGGGAAGGTGGGAGAAAGTAGATTATTCCCATTTAAACTAACGGCACCTCCTGCGTGATCAAAATGAAGATGGGTTAAAATCACATCGGTAATATCGGACGCAGAAAAACCTTTTTGTTTTAAATTATCAACAAGAAGATGAGTGTCCTTAGGAGAAAAATATTTAATGAACTGATCTTGATTTTTATTACCTATACCAGTATCGACTAAAATCAATCTGTCTTCTGTTTCAATAAGAAGGCACCTCATTCCCAACTCAATCCTGTTAATATCATCAGGAGGAATTAATTTTTGCCACAAAACTTTAGGAACGACACCAAACATGGCACCACCATCGAGCTTAAAGGTACCCGTATCAATCAGATGAAGTTTCATCTTAAAGCAATCTTTTAAATGCTGCCATTCTTATGGCAGTAACTGCTGCTTCCACGCCTTTATTTCCATATTTTCCACCTGAACGATCGATGGCCTGTTGTTCATTAAGTACCGTTAGAACACCAAATATACAAGGGATATCAAACATAACCCCTATTTGAGTGAGACCATTAGCCACAGCACTTGCGATATATTCATCATGTGCAGTATCCCCTTTAATGAGACAACCCAGACAAATAATAGCGTCAACTTGATTTTTATTCGCAAGTATTTTTGCGCCTACGGGCAATTCAAAGGAACCAGGAACCTGATAGGTAACTATATCGTTAATATTAGCCCCATGACGAATGAGGGTATCTTTACATCCAACGAGTAGATTCTCCATGATACCACTGTTCCATTCAGAAACGACAATGCCGAACTTCCAACCAAGGATATTCGGCATTTTCGTTTCATCATAAAGGGAAAGACCATTTGATGATGATGACAAATTATTTTAGTTTGCTTCTAATCTACCTATATATTTTTCAATATCAGTAGCTTCGAAAGAGTTAGGATAATCGTATAGAATCTTCTGAAAAGCCTCAATAGCCTCTTGGTTATCACCATTTAGCTGATGTAACATACCTACTTTTTTGAGATAATGAGGGGTCATGAGTTCATCGGTATCAAGAATTTCTGTAGCACTAATATAATACTTCATTGCTTTCTTGAGATCACCGAGTTCTGCATGACAATCACCAATAATACCCTCTTTCATCACAGCAAGAACGGTACCTTTAGGTGAAAAGTCTTCCATATAAGAAAGCGCCGCTTCAATCTGGCCTAAATTCAGGTAACAAACACCTGCATAGTAGTGCGCAAGATTTGCTGCTGGTGTTCCACCATAATTTTCAATAATACCAAGGAAACCAGCGAATCCACCTCCTGGATTTTCAAGAGCAACGGCGAAAGAATCTCTTTCGAAAAGACGCTGAGCTTGAGCCATTTGCTCAATGGCTTCTATTTGTCTTGGCTGTTTATATAGAAAGTTATATGCAACTAAACCAACAATGATGATGAGCAATGCAGCACCACCATAATTAATAATGTTTTGATATTTATGATAAAATTCCTGCGTTTTATTGCGAACTTCAACGATATCTACAAGAACTTCATCTTGTTTAGGATTTTGAGACGTTTTTGCCATATTAATTTAACTGCCTTAATAATAAGATGAACTAATTTCAAATGAGATGCAAAAGTAAAATTTCTTTATGAATTTTTATAATAAAATTAATCCATTATGAAGGGATAATCTTTTTGCATGTAATTATCTGTGTAAAGTTCATCAGGATGTGGTAAAGGCGAATTTTCAGCAAAATCAATAGCCTCTTCCATTTCAATTTTAATTTTGTCCTTAATTGCCTGAATCTCTTTTTCTGTAGCAATTTTTTGGTCCAACATTTTGACTTCAATCATTTTTACCGGATCTCTATCCTGGTAAGATTGAACTTCTTCTTTAGTTCTGTATTTAGCGGGATCAGAAACGGAGTGACCTTTATATCTATAGGTTCTGATTTCTAAAAAATAAGGACCATTACCTGCTCTGATATGAGCGGCGGCACGAGCTATTGCATCATGAACAGCTTCCGGAGACATACCATCTACTGCTTCACTGGGCATATCATAAGAAAGACCCATTTTGTATAACTCAACCACATTACTCGTTCTATTTACCGAGGTACCCATCGCATATCCATTGTTTTCAACAATATATAGAACGGGTAATTTCCAGCTCATTGCCATATTAAAGGATTCATGCAGCGCACCTTGACGAGCGGCTCCATCACCAAACATGGTAACGCATAAATTATCGGTACCTTTATACTTTTCAGCAAAAGCAATACCTGTACCTATTGGAATTTGGGCACCTACGATACCATTTCCACCATAATACTTGTGTTCTGCACTCAGAAAATGCATCGATCCACCCTTTCCCTTAACTACCCCAGTAGCTTTTCCGTAAAGTTCGGCCATAGCTGCTTTGGCACTAATGCCTCTTCCCAAAGCGATACCATGTTGACGATAAGCTGTAACTATACCATCTTCCCTGCGGATAACCGATTCTATGCCAGCAGCTACCGCTTCCTGTCCAATATATACGTGGCAAAAACCACGAATTTTCTGCTGACCATACATCATCAAGGCTTTTTCCTCGAATCTACGGATTCTCAACATCAGTTCAAACCAGAAAAGATACCTTTCCTTAGGATGCCCATCAGATGTAAGATTTCCCTTGCCTGTCTTTTTTTTGTCTACGACGGTGTTCATACCCTCTATTTTTTTTAAAATCCTGATTTTTTTAAATCTTGACAAATATAAACTATTATTGTAGAAGATATAAATTGAAAGCCACCAATTTTATTAAATCCTTGTTTATTTGTTAAAAAGAAAGTGGAAAATGCCTTTTTAAGCATGTGGTTAAATCAACTCATTCTAACAAATTATAAAAACTACGAATGGGAGGAGTTTAACTTTAATCCCGTAATAAATTGTTTTACAGGCCTTAATGGTATGGGTAAAACAAATTTATTGGACGCTATCTACTATTTAAGTATGACTAAGAGTTATATAAGTACCAATGATTCTTTGGTATCAAGGTTTAATACAGATTATTTTAGATTAGAAGGCCATTACTCCAGATTGGAACAAAATGAAAAAATTGTTGCAAAAGTTCAGCCAAATAAAGCTAAAGTATTTGAGGTAAATCTGAATCCTTTAAACAAACTATCCGAGCATATCGGATTTTTACCTGTTGTTTTTATCGCCCCTGATGATATTTCAATCATTATGGAAGGAAGTGAGCTAAGGAGAAAATTCTTAGACAATACGCTGGCTCAAACCAACACCACTTATCTCTCGCATTTATTGCATTACAACAGAGTGCTTCATCAAAGAAATGCCTATTTAAAACAAATAGGCAGTGAAAAAAACACAGATGCTATTTTACTGGATATTTATGATGAACAATTAGAAAAACCAGCCGCTTATATACATCATGCCAGAACTGAATTTCTTAAACTATTTAACCCTGTTTTCAATGAAATTTATCAAAAAATTTCTAATGATAAGGAAACGGTTGGAGTGGAATACCAATCTAAATTAGATAGTGATTCCCTATTAAGTTTACTGGCTTTAAATAAAAAGAGGGATATTTTTTTGCAACGAACTTCTGTTGGGATACACAAAGATGACCTTTTATTTACCCTGGAAGAAAATCCATTGAAAAAATATGCTTCACAGGGACAAAGGAAATCTTTTCTGTTAGCATTAAAATTAGCCCAGTTTATCTATTTGAAAAATTGTATAGGTATTAATCCTATTTTATTATTGGATGATATATTTGATAAACTCGATCCGTTTAGAGTTCAATCCCTAATTAATCATTTAATTACTAATTTCAAGGGGCAGATTTTCATATCTGATACTCACAATCACAGGATACCCGGAATGTTAACTGACTTGGGTGTTTCTCATTTACACAAAGAAATTATTGACGGAAAATGGAAGAAATAAAATTTTATCCTTTATTTTCGGGCAAACACCTATCAAATGAATATTAAAATGAAACACATTCTTTGTTACTTTTTTATTTTGCTTTGCAGCTTTAACTATTTGCGTGCTCAAAAGTCAGCATCTTCCTCTAAAGGAGTTATAGCAACAGCGCATCCCTTAGCGACCCAGGCTGGTCTTGATGTTTTGGAAAAAGGCGGGAATGCTTTTGATGCAGCAGTGGCAGCCTCTTTTGTTCTTTCTGTCACCGAACCAAGCATGAGTGGTTTGGGGGGAAGACTGCAAGCTTTGTATTACAATTATAAAACAGGACCAAAAGGCATTGACGCAACCACCCAGGTTCCTATGAAATATATTGCTGATGTTTCAAAGGCAGAAGATGGTTTTAAGACCATTGGCATACCAGGTATGGTAAAGGGTATAATTAAAATGCATAAAGAAAATGGAATATTGCCGCTCAACAAGGTATTGGCACCTGCCATTAACTTAGCAAAATACGGATTTGTCCTGCTACCAGACGAGGCATTAAGACAATCTATGGTCAGACGATCCTTATCCACTTTTCCAGGGTCCACAAAATATTTTTTAATCAATGATTCAACGAGACAAGCAAATACTGTTTTCAGACAACCACAGTTGGCAAAAACTATAAAGGCGATATCGAAAGACGAGGGAAAAAGCTTTTATAATGGTAAAATAGCTAAGGACATTTCAAATGAAATTATTTCTGGTGGTGGTTTTTTACAAGCATCCGATTTACAACAATATAACGCATTAGATGCAAAAATACTAAAAGGCAGTTACAGAGGATATGACATTGTGGCTATGGGTTTACCTTGTTATGGTGCTATTGTCATTGAAATGCTTAATTTATTAGAAAAAACTGATCTTGCTAAGGCTGATGAAACAAAATGGGTTCTTGCCCATGCTGCAGCGCATCATAAAGCTTATGAGGACAGATCTTTACTTAAAAAAGATGAAGATAAAGTAGCAAGTCTCCCGTTTGCCAATGATAGATGGATGGCACCATTGCCCACTGCCATGCAATATGATACTAATTTACATTCAAATGGGCACACAACTCACTTTGTTGTTTCTGATCAAAAAGGAAATGTGGTTTCTGTTACTCAATCTTTAGGACCTCTGCTTGGGTCGAAAGTAGCCTCAGAAAAACACGGTTTCCTTTTTGCAACAACCATGGGACCTTATTTGGGAAACATGGAACCATTGGAAAGAGCTTCTTCACATATTTCTCCCGTGCTCGTTTTTAAAGATGGAAAACCTGTTTTAGCTTTGGGAGCCGCAGGTGGCGCGAGAATAGTTCCCGCCGTAGTGCAAGTAATAAGTAGATTTATTGACCAAAATTTATCGCTGGAAAAAGCCGTTGAAGCAGCAAGAATTTATCAATTACCTGAAAAGTTATTGGTGGAAAATCATGAGGGAAATCTATGGCAACATCCTCAAACTATTCCTAATTTGAAAAAATTGAATCTGCCTTTAGAGGAGGTTAAACTACCCGGTCAAATGGGTAGAGTTCATGCTTTATTTTATGACGCTTCTTTAGGAAAATGGAATGCCTCGGCGGATCCAGATTGGAGTGGAACGGCTCTTGGATTAAAACCAGACATCAAACAATAATCTGGCAGCAGCCAACATAGTCATCCAGATGACTAGTTTCCTAAATGTCTTTTCTTCTAAATGATGTACAATCCATGTGCCGGAAAAAAAACCAAAAACAAGGAAGGGAATACCCAATATATTCAAGATCAAACTCTCGGCATTAATAGTTTTCCATGAGAATATATGAAATGGTAACTTCATAATATTAACCGTTAAGTAAAACCAGGCTCCTGTACCTAAAAACAGGAGCTTGGGCAGCTTAAGGCCCAATAAATATACCGACATAATAGGGCCGGCAGCATTACCTATCATCGTACTAAAACCACCTAAAAGTCCAATAATAGAAGCGAAAATAGGATGACCAACCATTTTTTCATTAACCAATCCATTATTTTGTAATAACATTAAAGTTAAACTTCCAAAAACAATTCCCGCCATCCATAATTTGAAAATGGCATCGGAAACATACATACCAAGATAATGTCCCAGGATAATCCCTAATAATGCCATAGGTAACAATTTCCACAACGTCTTCCATTCTGTATGTCCCTTATAATGTCTAACGGCAAATAAGTCGGCAAAAAGTAACATCGGTAATACTATTCCAGAGGATACTTTACCACCAAAAATAATGGCCATAATAGGTATGGCTAATAAGGCAGTACCTTTTATTCCACCTTTCGCAATACCAATAAAGTATGCAGAACTAAATAATCCTATCCAACTCCAAAAAGGAAGGCTTGGAAAAAATAGACTCATGACAATGTAGCTTTGAAAGGAGAACGAGCTTTCCAAACAAGGTTTTGGGGTGAAAACCAGGGTATAAGTATTGGAAATAAAGGTGCCAACCATTTAGACGTTGGCTTTATATAGACCATTGTGTCCTTTCCAACGGCCCCTACTGAACTCTTAATTTCCATGGCAGTACGGTAAAAATTTAATTTTCCAACTTTTAGTTTAATGGCATTTTCAACCATTAAAAATAACATATTAAGATATAATTGCATTTTTAGATTTGGTTCTTCTTCAAATCCTGCTAAATTTGCTTCCAGCGTTTCACCATTAATTAAAGTGGAATAAAAACAAACTAATTTTCCATCCAAATAACCCGCCGTTACGTTATACTTATCTTTAAAAGCTTCTTTCATTTTTGCAAAATAGGAATCAGAAACAATTGCCATTTTAAAAGTTGCTTCAGATAAGATTCCTGTATATAATTGATGTAAATCTGATTGTGAATCTATTATTTCTTCTTTGTTCAAAGTTTTCCAGGTGATACCTTTCATTTTATTTCTGGCCCTTGATAATCTAATCCTATACTTAGAGGACAGAGCTTGTTCATAATCATGCATTGTTTCCCAATGTTTTTCTATATTCATGATCATGGCAGGTTGATACTTAAAGGAAAAATAACCATTCTCTTCCAAGGCATCACAAACAGAAAAAAAATCTTTCCAAAGAATCGCTTTTGCCTTATACCTGGACGCTAAACCTTGAAGAAAATGATGAAGTTCTTTTTGAAAATGAAGATCTTTTAAGTAATCGCTAAATGGGTAGTTAGTTCCAGTTGAAAATATTTGACCCATTAACAAGATTTTAGCCTTAATCAATTTACCAAGAATTCTTTTAACAGAATTATTTTCCCTTATACTTTTATCTAAAGAGAAATCAAAAAAATAAATTGGAAAATATCCCTTCACTTCATTACCAAATGAGTAGCAACCATATATTACTTTTACATTTTCCGGCATAGCCGTTAACATGTTTTTATGAAAGTCAAAAGATAGCCAAGGATTAAAACTTTCATTTGCATCTATTAGTGACCATTTTAATGAAATCTCATTGAGGTCCTCAAAAATAGTAAAACTGAAAGAAAACGAATCATTTTGGACTGTTTCTGACAATGGTTTCAATAGATCGAAAAAATTCAAGCTATCACAATTAAAAAAACTTTTGGAAATATTCAAAGTAATTATTTTGATGAAATACTAACCAATACACGTACAGAAATGTTTTAAGAGTAAATTTAAAATTGAAAAATTGTTTTAAGACCTATTTCAACATAATTAGTATTTTTACACCAAAATAGACAAATCAGATGAAATTAATTCAAACCTCCTTTTACATCCTGGCTTTATTAACCCTTTTAGGTTGTGGCCCAAGCGCAGAAGAAAAGAATCAGCAAAATGCCCAGGTTTTAAGTGAGCAAATACCCGGCACTTGGCAAATAACGTATATGAGTGTCAAAATTGAAACGTATCAGTCTGTTGGAAAAGATTCTTTATTTGAAGCTAGAGAAGAATCATGGGAGAACCAATTTCAGGTTAAACCCTTCAGGATGTTTTTTGATAAAGACAAAAAGTATCATCAAACTTTTAGAGGCAGGGATAATTCACTTATTAGTGAATATTTTGGTATTTGGAAAATAAATGGAGATACCTTAACCTTAACTCAATCCGATCAAACCCTTGAATATAAAATAGACATTGATAACGGACAAATCTTTATGACTAGTTTGATGGATTGGGACGGTGATCAAGTTGAAGATGACACGTATTACGCAAAGCAAAGATTGATTAGTAAAAGGTCTGTCGAGTAAGATTTAATAACCAAGGAAAAATTTGGTTTCATATTTTCCACCAGTCAAATTTTCCTTACCTACAAAAGAACCAATGAAATCGGAAGTTAAGGTTGCCGTTATATTGTATTGACCATTTGGTAATTTAACGACATACATACTCCCGTCCTTAACTTCTATTTTTTCGCTAACGGGACCACTATAAATAATGGTAAGGGTAAATCCTGTAATATTTTTTATTGTGATTTCGTTTAATTTAGAACCTGGGAGAGATTCACTTTTATTCATAGCAGGTAAAGCCTGATAATCACCTGCAAGAATAGTTGCTACTTCTTGATCTAATATTTTCTTTTTAGCTTCCTTAAAATACCTTCCTGTGGGAAAAAGCTTTTGATAATTTTCATAAGCTTCATTGGTATTTACGGACTTGGCCCTCATCCAGGTTTGTTCATCGAATAATGCTAATTCCTTTTTTGCTAAGGGAGAAAACTTATGTTTAGGAAAATCTTTTAAAAAATCCTGATAAGCTTCAATGGTATTTAATGCATTGGCTTGAAACCATTTTTCGGCACCTACGTCTTTCTTTTCAGGCTTTTCCGCCTTTTGTGGTTCCATTTGTCTACTCATATTCTTTTGAACCCTGGAATTTTCAGAAGGAGAAACTGGTGCTTTAGAAGCCATTATATTTAAAGAAGGCGTATTACTATTTAATGATTGAACTTTGGCAATTGCCTGATCTTTATATACACTATTGGGAAAAGACTTTACATAATTTTCAAAAATACTTGCATTGTTAAAATCTTTAATCCTGTTCCATTCGGCCTCACTTTGGGCACTGGCATAACTTGACTTTGCTTGCTGAATGTACTCAGAAAGTGGAAAACGTGAAATAAAATCACCATAAGCCTCTGCAGTATTTAACATTTTTGTTCGATTCCAGGAGTCTTCTTGTCTAATTTTAGTTACATTAGCAAAAGCCTGTGCATTATACTTCGATCCCGCATAATCTCGCATAAAAACCTTATAAGCCTCTTCGGTATTGGCTGTTTTTGCCTTTTCCCAAGCAGATTCTGTGTCTATCAATTGTAATTGAAGCCTTGCATCATATTTATATTTCCCATAAGGAAACTTACTTAAATAATCTACATAAGCCTCTTCCGTGTTTAAAGATTGAACCTTTTTCCATAAAGCTTCCTCCGGAGATATTCCATTAGATGCCGGCTTTTCCCAGGAAGCTTTATTATTCAAGCCCATTGAAGTCATCACAGCACAGGAATTAAAAAAAATAGCTATTGAACCAAAAACAAGAGTAATATTAATTTTCATGGGGATACATTTGAAACATATCATTAAGCAATTGAACGAATTGAGTGCAAATTAGCAATTTATTGATTACAATATATATTAAAATGCCTATTTTGCACCAAAAAGTATAAAAACAAAATCAATGGCCTCAATGAACGCAGCGCAAGTCTTAATTTTATTGGAACAAACTAAAATTGCACCTGTTTTTTTTAATCCGGATATCGAATATTCTAAAAAAATAGTAAAAGCTTGTTACGATGGTGGAATGAGAGTATTTGAATTTACTAACCGAGGCGTTGAAGCTCCTACCGTTTTTTCTGCGTTGAGAGAATTTGTAAATAAAAATTGTCCGGAAATGGCATTGGGAATTGGTACCATTTTTACTGCCCAAGAAGCCAAAGATTACATAGATATGGGCACTGACTTTATTGTTCAGCCTATTACCTCCATAGAAGTAGGAGAAGTATGCAGAGAACATCAAATTCCCTGGTTACCCGCTGCAGCAACACTCAATGAAATCTGGCATGCTAAACAAGCCGGAGCTACCGTGGTTAAATTATTTCCGGGCAATGTATTAGGACCTGGGTTTGTGAAAGCCATTAAAGGTCCTTTGCCCAACATTAAAGTAATGGTTACAGGGGGCGTAGAACCAACGCAGGAAAGTATTCAATCCTGGTTAAAAGCTGGTGCAAATTTTCTTGGTATGGGATCCCAGTTATTTGCCGGAGAATTAAAAACAACAGAAGATTTTTCAAAACTTAGCTTAAAAGTAAAACAAGTATTATCCTATTAATATGAAAGAAATAAGTGATTTACTTGATTTATTGAATTTAGAGCAAATTGAAGAGAATTTGTTTAGAGGATATTCCAAAACGGTAGGAAGTGCCAATGTTTTTGGTGGCCAGGTCCTGGCCCAGGCGTTAAGTGCCGCTATAAATACCGTACCGGAAGACAGGCATGTGCATTCTTTACACTCTTATTTTATTCTTCCTGGGAATCTAGATATTCCTATCATATTTCAGGTGGATAGAATTAGAGATGGCGGAAGTTTTACTACAAGAAGAGTAAAAGCTATTCAGCAAGGTCGTGAGATCTTTTTAATGTCCGCCTCTTTCCAATCAGATGAAATTGGATTTGATCACCAAATAACTATGCCAAAGGTTCAGGAACCTGAACAATTAGTAAGCTGGAAGGATTTGGCGAAGCATTTCGGAGAATTTTTACCTCAAAATATGTACGATTTCCTTAACCTTGACAGACCAATTGAATTTAGACCGGTGGAATTATACAACCCCGCTGTACCTGAAAAAAGAGAGCCGTTTCGTCATATTTGGATGAAATCTATCGGCGAAATGCCTGAAAATTCAAAGTTTCATCCGTTAGTATTAGCCTACGCTTCTGATTATAACCTATTGACCTCGGCGCTACTACCTCACGGTAAAGAAGGAAGTATTCCTAAATTGCAACTTGCCAGCTTAGACCATGCCATGTGGTTTCATAGACCTTTTAGGATGGATGATTGGTTACTTTATGCCATTGATAGTCCAAGTGCCTCAAATTCAAGAGGATTTACCAGAGGAAATATATTCACAAGAGACGGAAAACTTGTTGCCTCTGTAGCTCAGGAAGGTTTAATGAGACCAAGAAAACAACCTAAAGAAGAATAAGTTACTCTTTTTTCATCTTGAAATATCTACTAATTGACCGTCAGTTATCAAAATAATGTCTTCGAGTAACATCTTTAATAAAATACCCTTTTTACCTGCATTAATCCAAACGGTTGTGTTAGCAGCTGTGGAAGAATGAATATAAACCGGAAATTTCTTCTTCATTGCTATGGGTGAGCACCCACCTCTGATATAACCTATTTTAACCATTAAATCTTCCGTCGGAAGAAGATCTATTTGTTTAATTCCGGCAATTTTTTCTAACTTTTTAATTGATAATTGTTTATTTGCAGGTAAAACTGCTACTATTATTTCTTTATCCACCCCCATACATATAAGGGTTTTATATAATAGATGTTGTGGAATATTATTGTCTAAAGCAATTTGTTCGGCATCATAATTATCCTTGTTTATCTTATAATTAACCGTTTCATAAGGGATTTTTTTAACATCCAGCAACCTTACAGCATTTGTTTTCATAAAATAGTTTGTAACCATAAACAAGATGATAAATAAGTGTGTTGAAAATAATAAAAAAGATGAATAAAATCTGGTCAAACCTAGCAGAAGAAAGTCAAATAGCTGAAATAGTAGCTTTATCGAACTCCATTCCAATATATATATTTAAGCATTCCACTACTTGTGGAATTAGTGCTCAAGCTAAAGAAAATCTAGAAATTTCTTTCAAAAACACAGATAAACCATTCTTATTATATTATTTAGATCTATTAAAATATCGGTCTATTTCAAATGAAGTAGCATCAAAACTCAATGTGCATCATCAATCGCCACAACTGATATTAGTCCATAACGGTGAGGTTGCTTTTACCACTTCTCATCATAAAATAAAGACTAACATACTGGAAGACAGCCTTTCTTTGTTAAAATAAAGGGAGATTATTCCTTAAAAAAATTATCTCCTTTTTTGAACCTAAACAAAAAAGTTATAAAGGAAAGAAAACCCAGGGTAAAAAACAGCGAAGAAATGTTGAAACCCCAAATACCATTGTAATCTTTCCTTGCTATATATATTAGGCTAAATGTCAAAATAATCAGCGCAAACTGTTGACCCAACAGGTAAAGTAGTTTGGCACTCCTCCAAATATCAGGAGTTTTTAAACTACTGTTACCCGTTTGAAATTGTTCCACTGTATCTCTGATCAACTTAGGTAAACTTATTATATTTCTGCCAAATAGACCAGCCTCTTTAAACCATTGAGATTGATTAGTTTCATTTAGATACTTTTTAATAATTGGAGAAAGATATATCAGTGGATTCTCCCCTGGACGAAGGACAATGGAAATACCTAATAACAAAGAGAATGTCCTCCCCAACAAAATATAATCTTTTGGAATTCTAAAGGATGCAGATAAATCTTTTATGCTGGTATTCAGCATGATGTGACTTACAGGATTATTCCAGAACTCCGGATTCATTGCTCCCTCTGGGTTAAATAATTGGTCGATATCATTTTCTAAAAACTGATTTAATGCCTTTGCCAAATCTATAGCCAGAGATTCGGCTGCGGGAGAATCATTGATGAATCCCAGGGTAATAAGTTGTTGAGTTAACCTTTTCACGTCTAAAGTTGAAAAAGCAATAATTAATCCTGGAATTTCCTTTCTAAATAATGGGGATAAGGTACTAACTGCGCCAAAATCGAGTAAACAAATATTACCCGTCTTATCAACCAGAATATTACCTGGATGAGGATCTGCATGATAGAACCCATGATCGAAAATCATTCGGCAAAACCCATTCCACAGTCTATCGACAATAATTTTAAAATCAATATTATTTAAAGAGAGATATTCTTTGTCGGTAATTTTGTTTCCTTCTATCCAGGTCATTACCAGAATTTTCCTACCTGACAAGGATTCAAAAACAGTTGGCAAAGACCAGGAATTTTCATCAGATAATGAGGAAGAAATAGAAATAAGAGAGTTAGCTTCTTTTTCGAAATCAATTTCCTGTAAGATGAGCGCTTCTATTTGTTTATAGGCATAATCTAAGCCATCCAATGTAAAAAACCTGCCAATCCAATAAGTTATATTTCTTATTATAGTCAAATCAATTTCCGCAATTCTTTCAATATGTTCATGTTGAATTTTTAAGACTACAGGTGTTCCATCTAATAACCAAGCCTTATGAACCTGACCAATTGAGGCAACTGCTAAGGGAGTTTCCTCAATTTTTGTAAAAATATCTGAAAGCGGAACAGCATAATGAGACAACAGAAATGAATGTATTTGTAAAAAATCTTTTGGTGTTGCTGCATCCTGTAAGTCTTCTAATTGCTTTTTAAAGTTTTCTGGCAAAAAGAAACCAGCAATAGAAAGAAATTGTCCGGCTTTTATAAATAACCCTTCCAGATGTGTAAATAAATGCTTTAGTTCTTCTCCTTTTTGTGAAAGTAACCTATTCAAATTCCTTTGATAATAGGACCTCCCCAAAAAAAAAGATATCCATCTTAATCGATAATATGAAAAAAGGAAACCAAGAGTATACCCAATGATCTTTCTAACTCTGTAGGTTTTGTTAAACTTAACCATAAAATGCTTCTTCATCACGAATTTTTACCGACATATAAAACATTATATAGTAGAATTGTTGTTCATAAGTTAAAAGAATAGTTATGTTAGACTGGTTAAAACATTTTTATCAACATAAACTTTCTGATTATGCAGAATTTTTAGGTATCCTGTTGGGAACTTTTGTTGTAGGATATACTTTTAGTAAAATTTTCCGTCGATTTATCCTAAAATCGACCGTCATAATGCAGAATGACCCAACTAATTATCAATTTTTAAGACATTTTTTAGCGGCGGTGATATACATTGTAGGTATATCATTAGCTATTTATTCTGTACCAAGTATGCGAACTATTGCCAATTCCATGCTTGCAGGTGCCGGAATTTTGGCTGTGGCCGTTGGTTTTGCTTCGCAACAGACACTAAGTAACATAATAAGTGGTATATTCATAGTCATATTTAAGCCATTTAGAGTAAATGACAGGTTAAAAATTCGAGATACCCTAAACGGCATTGTTGAAGATATAACACTAAGACATACCGTAATTAGAGACTTTGAAAATAGACGAATCATTGTACCCAATACCTTGATGGGTAATGAGATTATTATAAATTCTGATTTTGAGGATGATAGAATATGTAATTGGCTGGAAATTCAACTTGAACACGGAACAAATATCGATCAAGCAAAAGATATTTTGGAGAAAGCAGCCATTATTCATCCCTTATCTTTGGATAATCGCACTCCTGAAGAATTTGATGAAGATACGCCCACCGTTAAAGTTAAAATTGTACAAATCAATTCTGTGGGTATTACTATCAGAGCCTGGATCTGGACGGCAAATAGTGCAAAAGGATTTGAATTGAAATGTGACCTTTATGAAATAATTTATAAAAAATTTAACGAAGAAGGTATTTGTTTCTCTAAAATAAATCAATCTTTGAATGCACTGAAAGAAAATGCCTAAAACGAGAAATTTTTAATATAATGAAATAAAATGGATGCATTTATTGAATCTTTGAAAGGAATTAATCCAATTCTATTAGCTTTTTTAGCTACATTGTTCACCTGGGGAATCACTGCTTTTGGGGCTTCTTTTGTTTTTTTCTTCAAGAAAATGAATCAAAAAATCCTGGATGCAATGTTAGGCTTTGCTGCTGGAGTAATGATTGCAGCCAGTTATTGGTCCTTGCTTGCACCTGCCATTGAAATGACAGAAAAGGCGGCAAAAGTACCTTCCTGGCTTCCCGCATTGATCGGATTTTTGGGTGGCGGAATATTTCTTTGGATTGTAGATCGCTATCTACCCCATCTTCATCCAGGTTTTGAGATAAATCAGGCGGAAGGAGTTCCCTCTTCATGGAAAAGAAGTATCTTATTAGTATCGGCGATAACCATTCACAATATACCCGAGGGACTGGCGATTGGTGTTGCCTTTGGCGCAGCTGCCCATGGTTTAGATTCAGCAAGTCTTGGAGCCGCAGTGGCATTAACCATAGGCATAGGCTTACAAAATCTACCAGAAGGCACAGCAGTTTCTGTCCCGCTAAGAAGAGAAGGAATGAGCAGGCGAAAAGCTTTTTTTTATGGACAGTTATCCGGTGTAGTTGAACCAATTGCTGGAGTACTTGGAGCTACCGCCGTTCTACTCATTGAACCTTTACTCCCCTACGCTTTATCTTTCGCGGCAGGAGCAATGATATATGTGGTCGTTGAAGAATTGATACCCGAGTCTCATCTGGCAGGAAATACTGACCTCGCTACTATGGCCACTATTGTAGGATTTGCCATTATGATGACCCTGGATGTTTCCTTAGGATAAAAAAAATACCACCAAATACAAAGTAAATGGTGGCATTCTACAGATTGGTTGCTATTAAAAACTTATGGGTGGTGTTTCATCTTTTACGAAAATACATCTCAAAAATTTACAAAGTCCTTTATATCGCCAAACATAACTAAAATGAAGCCATTAAGATTAAAACAGGGTACCAATGCAATTTATCTACATAATTGGTAGAAAACAGTTCTTTTTAAATGTATTTGAACGTTTATCCCTTATTTAAGATCCTTTATTTTATCTTTAGTTAAGCAAAAGGATAACTACAATGTCAACATTCGCTTTATTCAGGTTCGATAAATTTCTTTATCCGAAAAACAGGATACTGGCACATCTTATTTTTTGGCTAATTTATCTGGGATATTTCACCATCGCCTTTGCTAGTTTTAGAGATAATTACACGCAAAGTTTCATTGAAGTACTGGTAACATTACCCGTAAGAATGTTTGCTACCTATTTAACTTTATATTGGTTAATTTCAAGCTTTCTTGATAAAGAAAAATATTTGGCATTCACCTTAATATTTATTTTTACCGCTATTGGTATTGGCTATCTAGATCGATTGTTACTTCATTTATTTTATGTACCTATTTATTTACCGAATTATGATTATGCCACATTTCCTCTAACTAGCTTCACTAAGGCGTTACAAAGAACCACTAATGTTTATACTATCGTTTTTGCTGCAGCAGCTATCAAGTTGATTAAAAAAAACTATCAAAATGAAAAAATAGCCAGAGAGCTTTCGAGAGAAAAACTAGATGCGGAACTAAAATTTTTAAAATCACAAATTCACCCGCACTTCCTTTTCAATACACTTAATTCCTTATACGCCTTGACGCTCCAAAAATCTGATCAATCTTCTGAAGTTGTATTAAAATTATCTCATTTCCTGGACTACATGTTATATGATTGCAATGTGAGTCAAATTTCTTTGGAAAAAGAAATTGAACAAATGCAAAATTTAATTACGCTGGAAAAATTGAGATATGGTGATAGATTAGATGTCGATTTTAACATAAGCGGCTTAGTTAAAGACCTCAAAATTCCACCTTTATTAATGCTTCCCTTTTTGGAAAATGCTTTTAAGCATGGAGTTAGTCAACATACTGATAATTCATTTATCTATGTAGATCTGAAAGTAAAAGAGCAAAATTTAACCTTTAGAGTAGAAAATAGTAGTATTAATTCAGAGAGTGACCTGGAAGCTGATTATACTAAAGGAATAGGACTTAAAAATGTAAAACGAAGGTTAGATTTAATTTATGGAGATGATGGATATAATCTCGAAGTTTTTAAAGAAGAAGATTCATTCACCATTGTTTTAAAAATTTCATTAATTAGCAGTAATGAATAAAATTAAATGTGTTCTTGTAGATGACGAACCTTTAGCCTTAGATGTATTAGAATCTTATATAAAGCGGGTGGATGGTTTGGAACTAACCGCCCGATGTGATAATGCAATGAAGGCATTTGAAGTATTAAGAAATCATAATGTTGATTTAATTTTCCTTGACATTCAAATGCCAAAATTAAACGGAATAGATTTTTTAAAAACTTTACAAAACCCACCAAAAGTTATATTTACTACAGCCTACAGAGACTACGCCATTGAAGCCTTTGACCTGGATGCAGTGGATTACCTTTTAAAACCAATACCATTTGGAAGATTTCTAAAAGCGCTGAGTAAGGCTTTTGGACAAATACAAAGTGCCAGTCAAAATATAATAAATAATGATGAGTACGAACCTTACATCACTACTGACACTTTAATTGTTAAGTCAGATAAAAAAATGATTAAAATAAACCTAAAGGAGATTATATATATAGAAAGCCTTAAGGACTATGTTATCATACACTTGCCAGACAAAAGAGTAGTTACAAAACAAAAAATAAGTTTTCTTGAGCAGAAACTAATGGAGAACAATTTCATAAGAATTCATCGTTCCTTTTTAGTTTCTGCATCGAAAATTGAAGCTTTCACTCCCAGTCATATTGACATAAATGGACAACAATTACCTATTGGTCGAAGCTACAAAAGTGAAGTAGGAAAAATACTAGGGTACTAGAACCTATTTCACTGAAGATCTTGGACTATAGTTAATTTGTCACGAAGTTTTTTTTTCTTTTCAGGCTTATCTTCACCTCCTGAGAATTTCTTAGCAAAATCATCAGCGCCCTGTTTTGCTCTGGCTTGTTCAAGAACTAGCGGCCTTCCACGAAATCTGGTTTTAGCAATTTTCTTTTGGATCTGTATGAAAGTATCCATAGGTAATTCCAAGGTGGAGGTAACATTACCTGTAACAATACGCCCAACTTTACTTTTATGAATTCCACCTGCTTCACAGATAATTCTTAGAAGCCCCCCTTTATCCAGATTATCTTTTGAACCAAGATTTAAAACGAAACTAGACATTGGCACGCTACTATTTCTGCCTTCGGATGACGAAGAAGAATTACCATATGATGATGAAGATTGTTTTCTATCTCTGTCACCTCTGTCTCTGTCACCTCTATCTCTATCTCTTGAAACAGGATTTAAATCCGGTGCATTTCTATAATACTCTAAGAATCTATTAAACTCTAAAGAAGCAAATCTTTTGATCAAATCTTCCCTTGACATATCTTTTAAGAAATGTAAAACGTCAGGTAAGAAAGTATCCAGCTCATCGTCATTTAACTCAACCTCTTTTACCCTTCTTAAAAGCTCAAGAAGTTGCTGTTGACAAACTTCCTGACCACTTGGAACGGGGAAAGGACGGAAATGTATTTTAGATAAACTTTCAATATTTCTAATTTTGTAAGCGTCTCTATTGGTAACAAGAGCAATAGAAACCCCTTTCTCACCTGCTCTACCCGTTCTACCACTTCGGTGAGTATAAAAAGGGAGCTCATCAGGAATATTCATGTGAATTACATGCGTAAGCCCACTGACATCCAGACCTCTTGCAGCAACGTCTGTTGCTACGAGAATACGAAGTGCCCTATTCCTGAATTTATCCATAATTTTTTCACGCTGCTTCTGATCCATGTCACCGTGAAGAGCCCCGGAAGTATAACCGTCTTTCATTAAGTTATCGGCAACGTCCTGAGTATCCATTCTGGTGCGGCAAAAAATCAAAGCATAAATAGACGGATTGAAATCAAGTAAACGTTTCAATGCGGCATACTTGTCTTTTTCCTGAACGATACAATAGCGATGTTCAATATTAACGTTACCAGAATTTTTCTCTCCTGCTGAAATTTCAACAGGTTTTACCATGTAATTTCTCGCCAGATTCCTTACAGAATTTGGCATGGTTGCAGAAAAGAGCCATGTATTCCTCGACGAACTACAAGCAGAAATAATGGAATCAAGATCTTCTTGAAAACCCATATTTAACATCTCATCAGCTTCATCAAGAACTAAAATTTTGATATCGTCAAGTTTAATAGCTCTCCTATCCAATAGATCAACTAATCTACCTGGTGTTGCTACAACGATATGTGCATTTCTTTTTAAGGCTCTAACTTGTTCCTGGATGCTTGCACCTCCATAAACAGCCACTATATTTAGGTGTGGTTCTTCGCCTAGAAAGCGATTCATATCACCGGTTATTTGTAAACAAAGCTCTCTTGTTGGAGCTAATATAAGCCCCTGAACACAAAATTGACCCGCATCAACTAAATCAATTAATGGAAGTCCAAAAGCGGCTGTTTTTCCCGTACCGGTTTGAGCCAAAGCGACTAAATCTTCTTTTCCGGAAAGCAGAAAAGGAATAACTTTTTCCTGGATTAAGGTTGGTTGTTTGTAACCAAGTCCTTCAATAGAGACAAGTAATTGTGGTGAAAGACCCAGGTCTGAAAATGAACTCATGTATTATTTTTAATTAAGCCGCAAATGTACGTCTTATTTCATTAAAATATGCTTTTATTTATTTGTAACCTTTTTTAGAGATAAAGCGTTAATGCAAAATCGAAGACGCGTTGGTTTTGGACCATCAGGAAAAACATGACCAAGGTGTGAATCACAGGTTCCGCAACATACTTCAATCCGCTGATGACCAAAACTATTATCCAAAATATAAACTACAGCATTGTCTTCCACCGGTTTAGTAAAAGATGGCCAACCTGTGCCACTTTCAAATTTCTCCTCAGCATCAAACAAGGTGGTTCCACAACAGACACATTCATATTTTCCAGCCTCAAAAGAATTACACATTTGATTGGAAAATGGCCTTTCTGTGCCTTTTTTTCTGGTAATCTGGTAAACCTCAGGAGATAAAATTTCCTTCCATTCAGCGTCTGACTTAACTACCTTAATGTCATTCTTTTCTCTTATTTTTTTAGCTTCTAATATTACCGATTCCCAGTTCATTGTCATTTTTTTTATTGCCATAACAAACCAGATAAAACAAAGGTTTATCCGAACTGCTTAAACTTGATCCCAGATTATTCAAGTCAGATGCTTTAAAAGCATAAACATTTCCAAGTTAATTTCCTCAACTAGATCTAAATAAATGTAAAAAGTCTTACCTTAAATTTATATTTTAATCATCAAATTTGAATTATATGCGTTTTTATACTTTTTTGTATTTTTTTATAATCCTTCCTTTGATTGGATGTACACTGTATGCCCAATCTATTCCGCCCATTAATTTTCAACATCTTGAATACAGAATGATTGGACCATTTCGAGCGGGTAGAACGGTTGGAGCTGTAGGAGTGCCAACTCAGCCAAACCTCTTTTTTATGGGGGTAAATAATGGAGGTGTCTGGAAAACAGATGATTATGGTAGAACCTGGCTTCCTATTTTCGATAAAATGCCCACAGGATCTATTGGTGATATTGCCGTTTCTCCAACAAATCCAGAAATTATTTATGTTGGCACTGGTGAGGGTCTCCATCGCCCTGATTTAAGCGTTGGAAATGGAATATATAAATCAGAAGACGGTGGATCCACCTGGAACCATCTGGGTTTGGATGACATACAGCAAGTAGGTAGAATTATTGTTCACCCCACTAATCCGATGGAAGTTTTTGTAGCTGGTTTAGGCCATCCTTACGGGGCCAATCCTGAAAGGGGCGTGTTTAAATCTCAGGACGGTGGAAAAACATGGAAAAAGGTCTTATTTATAAATGAAAATACAGGAGCCATTCAAGTTGAATATAATCCAGCGAATCCAAACTTACTTTTTGCCAGCTTATGGGAGCATAGAGAGGGTCCATGGGAAAATGGAAATTTTTCAGGTGCCCACAGCGGTCTTTTCAAGTCTGTTGATGGTGGTGAAACATGGAAACCTATCTTACAAGGATTACCAGGAGCATCCGATGGACTTGGTAGAATTGGCATTTGTTTTGCACCCAGTAATACTAATCAAATGTATGCTACCGTCGATGCAAAAAATAACGGAGGAATTTACCAAAGCAAAGATGCCGGTGAAAATTGGAGTTTAGTAAGCCGGGATCCAAGAACTTGGGGCCGAGGTAGCGATTTTGCGGAAATTAAAGTGCACCCTAATCATCCTGAAATTTTGTTCATTGCTAATGTAGCTGCATATAAATCAATAGATGGAGGTAAAAACTGGTTTTCTATTAAAGGTGCGCCAGGAGGAGATGATTATCATCGCATTTGGATAAATCCACTTCAGCCTGATATTATGATTTTCGCAGCAGATCAAGGAGCCGTAATTACGGTTAATGGTGGAAAAACATGGAGTTCCTGGTATAATCAACCCACCGCTCAACTTTATCATGTTACTACTGATAATCAGTTTCCTTACCATGTATATGGTGGTCAACAGGAAAGTGGTGCTATAGGCGTTGCCAGTCGGGGAAATGGAGGACAAATTTCTTTCCGCGATTGGTACGGAGTTGGTGCCGATGAATATGCTTATGTTGCTCCCGATCCTCTAAATCCTGACATAATCTATGGGGGAAGGGTGCTGAAATTTAATAAAAAAACTGGGCAAACACAATATGTAGGTCCCGAAAATCTTAGATCAGGTCAGCATAGAGTACTAAGGACAATGCCCTTACTTTTTCACCCCGCTAACCCGAAAATGTTACTTTTTGCTACCAATAAATTGTGGAAAACATTGGATGGTGGTTACCATTGGGAAATAATTAGTCCGGATTTATCCAGAGATAAACCAGATGTTCCTGATAACATAGGTGTTTTTAAATCACCTGAATTAAATGAAATGGCAAGAAGAGGGGTCATTTACTCCGTTGGCCCTTCACCTCTCGATGCAGATCTTATCTGGGCTGGAACTGATGATGGTTTAATTCATATAACCAAAGATGGAGGAAAATCATGGTCTAATGTTACTCCCCCTACCCTCCGTTCCTGGGATAAAATTTCTCAAATTGATGCCAGTCATTTTGATAAAAACACCGCCTATATTTCAGTTAATGCCTTCAGATTGGATGATCTGAACCCATATATTTATAAAACAAAGGATAGTGGAAAAACATGGACTTTGATAACTAAAGGGATTTCAAAAGATCCAGTAAATGTAGTAAGAGAAGATCCAAAACAAGCTGGATTATTATTTGCCGGGACGGAAAATGAGGTTTTTTTCTCAGCTGATGATGGTGATAACTGGCAATCTCTAAGATTAAATATGCCTGCTACCTCTATTCGTGATCTTGTAGTGAAGGAAAATGACCTGGTCATTGGCACACACGGCAGGTCCATTTGGATCTTAGATGATATTGCGCCACTAAGAGAAATAAAAAAGGCAATCAATAATGACTTTTTATACAAGCCTTCACAAGCATTTAGAGTACGTTGGAATATGTTTTCCGATACCCCACTGCCACCAGAAGAACCAACAGGAAAAAATCCACCAGATGGCGCAATCATAGATTATAATTTGGGTGAAAATGCCAAACTGGTCACCATTGAAATATCTGATGTTCAAGGCAACCTGATAAGGAAATTTTCCTCTGCTGATGTTACCGAAAAACTAGATACTAATACTTTGGGATATCCAACGTATTGGTTCAGACCAGCCCAAAAAGTACAAACAGCAAAAGGACCTCACCGATTTGTATGGGATGTAAGGTATGCACCACCAAAGGGAACTCAAAGAGGTTATGCCATTGCTGCAGTTTATAAAAACACCCCGGCAGGACCTGATGGTCCATTTGTTCATCCCGGTTCTTTCAAGGTCAAAATAAATATTGATGGTTTTGTGATGGAAAAAACGCTCGATGTTAAAATGGATCCTCGTGTAAGTATAAGCGAAGATGACCTAAACCTGCAATCCAAATACGCATTGATTTGCTACCAGGCTTACCATAAACTTCAAGACATCAGAGAATCCTTAGATGAAAAAATTAAATCTGGTAATCTATCCGTAGATACCATAACAGCATTAAAAAGAAAGAGAGGCTCAGGCTCTCCTGGCGGTGGTGACATACTATATGGAAGTATTAATGAAACTTCCAATGAAAAAGAAACGGTGGTAGGCTTACAAGAAAAGTTTCTATTTATGCTTCATGTTTTACAGTCTGCTGATGCAAGACCAACCCCGCAATCTATTTTAGCTATTGAAAAAATGGAAGCCACAATGAAATATCTGGCCTCCAATTAATTTTTCAAACAATTATCGCAAAATAGGAGAAACCTTCAGCGATTGTCTGAAGGTTTCTTTCATTTAATTTAAAAAGGCAATCCGAAGATTGCCTCTTAATGGGTCGGAGTGACTGGATTCGAACCAGCGACCCCTAGCACCCCATGCTAGTACGCTACCGGGCTGCGCTACACTCCGTTCTCGTGGGTAATACTGGATTCGAACCAGTGACCTCTGCTCTGTCAAAGCAGCGCTCTAAACCAACTGAGCTAATCACCCTTATCAACGATGCAAAACTAATGACTTTATTCAAAAAAAGAAACCCGAAAAAAGATTAATTATTTTAAATTTTCTAATTGTAATGTATTTGAAAGGACAAATAATGTAATAATTCGATCCGCTATAACTTAAAAAAACACAACTTACTAATTAACATTCAAATGATTAAAGTCTAAATATTCTATATTTTATAAAAAGAGTTAATTCAGATATACCAACGTAGTTTAATTAAATCGTTATATTTGGATGTGAAAGAAAAAGAAGGATGACCATAAAAAGAACGATAACTAAAGGTTTATTAAAAGGTATTTTTTGTTGTTTTAAATCCTTTCATATTAAAGAATCACTTATGAAATACATCTATTTATTAAGCATTTTTGTTTTTTTGCCTGAATATTCTTTCTCCCAGGTTTTTAACAAAGTTAAGGTTGAAAAAATACAGGCGGGAATAAAGTTGGACCATTGGTCAGGTACCCATGAAAAATGGGGAACTCAATATATATTAATATTAAAAGCAAAATACCCTAAGTATAGATTAGACCTGGCTTTTGCTAAAGATAGTTTGATAAAAACCAGTTCTTTTGCTAAACAATCTAATGCTCTAGCTGCCATAAACGGAGGCTTCTTTGATATGAAAGCTGGTGGTTCTGTTTCATTTTTAGTTTCTGACGGAAAGGTCATTCATGAAAATAAACCTAATGTTTTGTCTATAGACAATGAAATGGGAGCCAACGCACTGGTTATTTATGAAAATGGAAAAAGTGAAATTTTACCAACTGAGGGAGCAAATCGTATTCCAATGCTAAAAAACGTTGAAGATGCATTAGTTACAGGCCCCTTACTTTTAAATAACAGTCAAATAAATAACCTTCAAAAAAGACCTTTCAATGATTTAAAGCATCCAAGAAGTGCCATTTGTATAGGAAAAAAAGAAATATGGCTAATTGCCGTTGATGGCAGACATAAAGAAGCTACAGGATTAAATCTAAATGAACTTTCACAGTTCCTATTAACTTGCGGTTGTCAACATGCCATTAATTTAGATGGAGGTGGATCCACAACTCTTTTTTTGAACACAAATAAGTTTAATGGTATAGTAAATCATCCTTCTGATAACAAGAAATTTGATTCGGAAGGAGAAAGATCGGTCGCTAATATTCTTTTCATTAGGAAGAATAATTAGTTATATATCATTAAGTAAATTCAACACAATGGAATCAAATGTTTTTTCACTGTATGATTTAGGTACCCTCATAAAAAGAGTTCTTTCCCTAAATTTTCAGGATAAAATTTGGGTTAAAGCTGAAATAGCAGGTTGTAAAGTAGTGCGGGGAATTGCTTATTTAGATTTGATTGAAAAAGAAGAAGGTCAGTCAGACAAGATAATCGCGCAACAAAGTGCTGTTATCTGGCAGGCTACTTTACAGAAATTAAATGGAAAACTTTCAGAATCAATTACAGGTTTTCTTGAAATTGGTCGGGAAGTTCTGGTTTTAGTCCAGATAGATTTTAATGTGAGATATGGTTTAAAACTTGTTATCGATGATATCGATCCTGCCTATACTCTTGGTAAATTATTTCAACAACGACAGGAACTTGAAAAACTAATTTTCACTGAAAAGTTACATGAACCAAATAAATTAATCCCTCTTGCTCCTGTTATACAAAGAATTGCCGTACTTAGCAATGAACAAGCCGCTGGATATCAAGATTTTGTTCATCAACTTACTGAAAACTCAATGAATTATGCCTTTTCATTGACTTTATTCCCTATTTCACTTCAAGGGACTCTTGTGGAAGAAACCGTACTCATTCAACTTGCAGAAATATTAAAAACTAATACTACCTTCGATGTAGTGCTTATCCTCAGAGGCGGTGGATCAAAACTTGATTTGGCTGGATTTGATAGTATAAAAATTTGCCGTGCCATTTCCTCTTTCCCCATAAAAATCATAACTGGTATTGGTCATGAAGTGGACGAAACACTCTCTGATATAGTCGCAGGTATTTCATTAAAAACACCCACTGCCGTAGCTGAATATCTGCTATACCATAATCAAAGTTTCGAAGCTTCTATTCAACAAATGGTTTTAAAAATCAATGATATAACTAAAGATAAAATGCAACAAGCTAAGTTAAGGATAATGCGGTTTAAACATGAACTATCTTTAAGACCAATGAGAGTCATTGATAAAACAAATACTAAGCTTGAAAATATTCAAAAATATCTACCTAGTTTAGTTAGTAACAGGCTAAAAAAAGAAAAGGTAAAATTATCCTATTTAGATAGATTGATTAGCCTTGTTAACATACCAAGCACTCTAAAAAGAGGATTCTCAATAACAAAAGTTTTACCTGACAATAAACCATTGAATGATGGTTTTAAGGCAAATATGGAAATTGAAACCTTATGGGAAAAAGGTAGTTTCAAAAGCATTATTATTGATAAATAAACATAACAAGAAAAAATGAATACAGATAATATCAGTTACGAAAAGGCTTATTCGGAATTAGAAACAATAATAAATCAACTGGAATCTGATGCTATTTCTATTGAGTTATTAGCAGAAAAAGTTTCCAGAGCCGCCTATTTATTAGAATTATGTACCCAAAAAATGCGTTCTATAGAATCAGATATTCAGCAAATAATTGGTACTTAATAATTCAAAAAGTCAATGCAGGTCATAACGGTACTTAGCTTAGGTTCTAATGTTGGTGATAGGTTAAATTATTTAACGTTATCTAAAACAGCTATTCAAAACTACATCGGCTCCATACAATTATCTTCAAATATTTATGAGACAGAACCATGGGGAATTGATAATCAGGATAGTTATTTAAATCAAGTAGTTGCTGTTCAAACAAATCAAACTCCAAATGATTTACTTGACAATATTCATTTAATTGAAAGAGAACTTGGGCGAATTCGTAGGGTACATTATGGTCCAAGAACCATTGATATTGATATATTATACTACGGAGAAAGAATAATAGATATAGAAAATTTAAAAATTCCTCATTCTCACATTCAAAAAAGGCGATTTATTTTAGTTCCTTTGTCTGAAATTTTACCACAAATGCAACATCCTTTACTGAAAAAAACCAATCAGGAATTACTGGATATGGTAAAAGATGAAGGAAAAGTAACAAAGTGGCAACCTTATTGAATGTATGAAAAGTGAATCATTAGCTTACCCTTATATAGTCATAGAAGGTAATATCGGAGTAGGTAAAACAACATTTTGTCGTAAGCTTCAAGAAAAATATGATGCTCGTTTAATATTAGAACAATTTTCTGAGAACCCATTCCTTCCCTTTTTTTATGAAAATCCGGAAAGACATGCTTTTTCAGTTGAGCTATTTTTTATGACAGAAAGACATAGACAGTTGCAAGAAGAGCTCATCCAGGGTGACCTCTTCAACCAACAGATTATTTCTGACTATATCTTTATTAAAACCCTTTTATTTGCAAAGAACAATCTTAATGAGGAGGAATATCGGCTCTTTAACCGATTATTTCATGTGCTGAATGCACATTTCAAAAAACCAGATTTAGTTGTTTATCTTCATAGACCTGTGCCAAATTTATTACATCAGATAAAAAAAAGAGGGCGTTCTTTTGAGATGGAAATAAATGCTACCTATTTAGAAAATATACAGAAAGCTTATTTTGATTTTTTTAAAATGGATCCGGAGTATCCCATTTTAGTAGTAGGAATTGATGATTTAGATTTTGAGAAAGATAATAATGCCTTTGAGTTACTGAATAAGCTATTACTACAAAACTATGAACCAAAGGTGCATTACATAAATCTTAAAATTACTCCATAAAAAATACTTGTTTTAATGGAATACTAACTGGCGAAGCATCATCATTAGTAACCATGATATCTTTCATGTATTCCCACCATTTCTTCATCAGCGGAGATTCGGGTAAACTGGTTAAAGAGGCGACATTTTCAACCGTCATTTTTCCAAAAAGAAAATGACTTTCATCGTCTAAAAAAATACTATAATCACTGATTCCATGAGTTCTCAACAGACTTTTTAATTCAGGCCAAATAAGATCGTGTCTTTTTTTATATTCATCGGCATAACCGGGTAATAATTTCATTTTAAATGCCAAAACCTCCATAGAAGCATAGATTAAGAATATTTGACCAATGCTTTTAAAACCCTGTTAGAAAGTTCACCTTCACAAGCGTCTAAATAATCCTGATAAGAAACAGGAATTAAACGAAGATTAATATTTTCATCTAAAGCTTTGGTTTTTTCTATTTGAACCCACCAACGACCACTGCGATTACTTTTCCAAAAAGTAAGTATTTCTTGATGCTCTTTAACTTCGACTAAATATTCTATCATACCATCGAAGTTAACAGGGAAATCACCTTTCTTATTATTAAACCCATCTAAAAAATACCAGATAATCTGTGCCAGGGCCTGATCATCTATTTGATTATTTGATTGCTTAAAATCAAAACCTGAAATACTAAATCCCTTTAAAGTATCACTTAATCCTGCATATCGGGAAAGCTGACAAATTTCTTCAAGAAAAAAACCACTAGGACTTTTAGGTATTTGACAAGGAAAATCGGTGTATTTTAGAGCGGACATTTCAAGAATACAAATATCAGCATGACGTATTGAAGGCTCTAAATCTTTTAGATTTTGTTTTGCCTGACCTAATCTGTGTAATGAAACTCCTTTTTCATCGCAGTAGGTAAAGCCACCTGAGGGTACTAAGTGTGATTGGACACCAATAATATGACCTCCCTCAGTAGTCTCGCCTTCACTTGATAAAAATGAATCCAAATAAGGAAACTCTGAAGCAGATTGAAATGGAAAACATCTGAGACGATCATCAATAGTTGTCAAATGCAAAGATGAATACACATTATGCAAAGCTTGCATAAATGACTTATTTAAAGAACTATCATTAGTAACGAGAATAGGAAAGACGCCAGCATTAAAAATTTCTTCGAAAAGTGGAATAGCAAATGAATCATTAGATTTTCTCAAAACACCTAAATCTAAAAAATCAAAATCATCATGAAAGCTTTTAAAAGAATACAGTGTATTTCTCATCTCGGTCATTCCGGCTCCATCACAAGTAATTAAAGCAACGGGAAAACTATGCCAGGAGGGTAATTCAAATCCAGCAGCATGAAAAGTAGTCTTTGATCCTAATTGCCAGGGATAAGAATGATTTGACCAAAGATTAACAAGCGGTAAGGGTTTTAACCAATTTTCAAGCATAAATAAATAAATTGTTACCCAATATAATTAAATTTCTAATAATGTTTCTAATTTCATTCCCCTTGAACCCTTTATAAGGAGTAAAGCATTAGAAAAAGATAACGAATTAAAATATTTCTTTGCCTCTAAGGCTGTATTAAAATGTACCCATTTTTTTTCCAAAGCGACTTGTTCAAAATTTTTCCCGATTAAAATAACCTGGCTTAAAGCAGGATTGTCAGCAAGATCTGCTATTCTTTTGTGTTCGACAGAAGCTTCATCTCCCAATTCGAACATATCACCTAAAACAGCTATTTTATTTAATTGAGGAATAGAAAATAAATTATTCAATGCTGCTTCCATGCTGGAAGGATTAGCATTATAAGCATCTAAAATAATTTTACCTCCTTTATAAGCTACATATTGAGAACGATTCTGCGATGGCACATAACTCTCCAGCGCGGTTTTAATTTTAAAACCAGGTACTTTAAAATATTTTCCAACGGCAATAGATGACATAATATTCCCCAAATTATAATAACCTGTTAAATGAGTTTGTGCTGATAAATATTCACCATTTTCTGATAGGAAAGCTACCTTTATAAATTCTTGTGTAGGTAAATTTTCAATTTCATATAGCGCATTATTGGGATCTGGTTGATCTGAAAGAGTATAGATTATCTTCTTTTTATTATTCAATGACAAAGAAACTAAAGTCTCATCCATTTGATTAAGAAAAATACAAGCATCCTTCAAGTATCTGTAAAGTTCAGATTTACCCATTTTGACCCCTTCCACCCCACCAAAGCCTTCCAGGTGAGCCTTGCCGATATTAGTAATCAAACCATGTGTAGGTTCAGCAATTTGGCATAGGTTATTTATTTCCCCTTGATGATTAGCCCCCATTTCTATGACTGCAATTTCAGTATTTAAAGGCATATCCAATAAAGTGAGCGGAACCCCAATATGATTGTTTAAATTTCCTTTGGTAAAATGGGTCGGATAATGCGCATTTAAAACGGCGGCAATAAGTTCTTTGGTTGTTGTTTTACCGTTACTACCAGTTATTGCAATAATGGGAATAGAAAATTGCTTTCGATGTAAGTTTGCAAGTTGTTGCAAAGTTTCTAAAACGTCCGCAACTTTAAAAAAAGCTGGATTATCAGGCAAACCCTGGTTATCTACAACAGCTAAAACAGCGCCGTTTTTTAGTGACTGTGAGGCAAATTGATTGCCGTCAAAATTGTCTCCTTTTAGGGCAAAAAAGATATCCCCTTTTTTTACATTTCTTGAATCTGTGGCTATTCCGCAACCTGACTGGAACAACTTATAAAGTGATTGTAGATCCATAATCGTCAAATAAAGAAGGGACATAGTAAACTACATCCCTTCTTTTTATCTTTTAAAATAAAATTATTTTCTTACTGGTCTTTTACTTTTCACTTGAAAAGTATTACCGTCAGGAGCATTATTACCAGTTGCACCTCCTAATCTGTTCATAGCACATCTAAAACCGATAGCACGACTTGTTTGGTCTTCGTCCATAAAACGTCTTGTACCCGGAGAAAGCCAATAAGCTCTGTCTGCCCATGAACCACCTTTATATACTCTTGATTTATTACTGATTAAAGTATGAACATCTGTTTCATAAATAACCTCAGAAAACTCATCTCCATCCCTGTAATTTGTTGCATCATTTGTTCTGACATTGGTTCTGTTGGCCAGTTCTTCCTTAGTATAAAATTCATAACGCAATCTGCCCATGCTATCCTTCTCAACAGGACGCCCATCTTCATCCTTCACCATTTTAGTGAATTTACTACCTCTGAAAGGATTTAAATCATGGTTTTCTTCATCTCTCAATGCACTGCTCGTGGTAGGTCGATAAACATCCATAACCCATTCACCTACATTACCCGACATATTATAAAGTCCAAAATCATTAGGCAAATATGCTCTAACAGGACCAGGACCTGCAGCATTATCATTTAGTTTACCTGCAATACCCATATAATCACCAGAACCTTTTTTAAAGTTGGCCAAAATAGCGCCCTGATATTTATCTCTTTTTTGGTACCTCACCGTATTACCACTCCAGGAATAGGTTCTACCTGCAGAAATATTTTCATCCCCTGGAATAAGATTACCTTTTAAAGCATAAGCAGCATATTCCCATTCAGCTTCGGTAGGAAGTCTGTAACCAGGCAACAAAATACCATCTTCAATTTTAACTGGTCTTGATTCACCCGTTGCTAAATCTTTTACATTTTTGCGCACGTTACCTTCATATTGACCAACGAGATAAGATCCTGTATTAAAATTATCCTGATCTTTTTGTTCTAAATTAGGATTCAGAACTCCCTGACGAATAAGTCTGGTTTCGTTAACACGGTCTGTTCTCCATTTACAGAATTCGGTAGCTTGAACGTGAGAAACGCCAACAACAGGATAGTCATCATAAGAAGGATAGCGGAAATACTGTTCGGCCATGGGCTCATTGTAAGACAATTCATCTAACCAAACCAAGGTATCTGGTAGAGCGTCCTCTAACACTTCAGGATAAGTTCCTCCAAAGGTTCTTCCTAACCATTCAGTATAAAAGCGATATTCTCTGTTAGAAACTTCCGTTTCATCCATATAAAAAGAAGTCACGGTAACTCTCCTTGGAACGGCATTCCATTCGTACATTACATCTTCCTGGCTAAGACCCATGGTAAAAGTACCTCCTTCAACCAATACAAGGTTAGGACCCGTGTCTTGACCTTTGTAATCAACTTTTTCGTAACCACCCCATTTTGGATCATTATATGACCAACCAGTAGTTTCTGACACTGTTTTTGAAGATTTACTGCAAGAAGGTGTCAACATTACGCCTGAAGCACAGGCTAAAATTAAAAGAAATGAACGATTCATTATATTCAATGTATTCATGGTTTTTATCTTAACGGCAAGATTTTACAATTTATTTTAATAAATCAAAACATTCAAAAAATAAATTATGCAAAAGTAACAAACCTTTTTTGGAATTAGTTATTAAAACGAAAGCAATTCATAGTTTTTTGTGCTGATTTTTTTGAAATATAATTTTGAGACTCTGAAAACCTTAATGAAAGGGTAATTTCGTGACTCCCCAATGTTCTTTGTAAACCTTTTCCATCAATAGGAATTTCTGCCGTATATAATATCTTATAAATACCTTTTTTAAAGCCAAAACCAACGATACTTTCAATAGGCTGAATACCACCAAAACGTGCCCAAACACCGGTAATAAGTTGTCCCAAATGATAGGAACTGCCCATTTGAATTATTTTACTCTGATTATTTGACAAATACAGTAACATCGGAGACAAATAAACTGGTCCTTTTCCTATACCCCTGCCTGATACAGGAAAATCGAATCCCGATTGAAAACTGAAAGTCATAGGACGCCCTGTTTCCAGAATACTTGTATTAAAAAAAGTTTGATTGAATCTATTTAAATGTTTTAAACTCAATCCCACATAACCATTGTCTTTGTATATCAAAATTCCGGTACCAAGGTCTAATTCCATCCTGCTTAACGCTGAGGGAGGTCCATCAGTTACTGAAAGAGAAGGATTTAAACCTTTAAACGGATCTATCTGGTCCTCAAAATATAACTTACTCCAATTTAATTGCACCTGATTGACCCCCGCTTCCAGTCCAAATCTCATAAACCATTCTTTATTTACTTGCAGTTGGTATGAATAAACTGCGGCTAATTGATTTGTTTTTAATACTCCGTATCCAGCGTCATCTGTCAATAGTCTGAGACCAAATCCACTATTTAATAACGGGGAAAAATTTTCAACTGAAATTTGAGCCGTTTTATATGGCGATGGCCAATTCACCCAGTTTGTTCTAAATTGAGTATTAATTCGAACGCCTTCATTTACAGCTGAAAAAGCAGGATTTACTGTTAATGGATTAGAAAAATATTGGGTAAACAAAGGATCTTGCCCAATGAGCGAAGTGGTTGCTAAACCAATACTGAAGGATATCCAGAGCCAACGACAAAAAAAATGTGATCGCATAAATCCTTTTATTTGCATAATTAACGAAAAATAACCTAAAAACAGATAATTTGCTTCGCTATTTGAAAATAAAATAATAAGTTTTTAAAAAAGTTTTAAGGCAGCTAAAAACATTTTGGTCATATCTTTGCGATGTAGATGGATAAAACAATGATGAAACAAATCGTTTTTTTTTTAATAACTCTTTCAGTCTTGCAAACAAAGGCTCAGTCTGTAACTATTCCTTTTAATCCGGAATGGTTACAAAGTATAAATATTACTGTTGACGGAGCCAATATAGAATTATTGAAATTTAAAGGTGCATTATATGACGACTCTCATCCTGGTCTACCTGTTTTTTTAACGGTAATCCCCACTGAAAAAAATGATGGACGTATAAGTATAGAAGAAATTATTTCAGAACCTATTTCCTGGAATTATTGGCAAGAAAAGGAACAAGAAAAATTCAACGAAATACAATTATCTGCTTCCGTTGAAAAAGAAGGAAATAATTATTTTGCTAAAATAATTCTAATACCTCTTTTTAAAAAGTCAGGTCAATGGCATAAAATAACAAGTGCCAGGATAGTATTTTTACCAACTAATAAGATAGAAGCAAACTTAAGGAATACAAATTTTAAACAAGAAAGTGTTCTGAAAACAGGAAATATCTTTCAATTGTCGATTCCGCAAAAAGGTGTTTATCAAATAAAAACCGATTTCATTCGGTCTCAACTTAAACTTGACCCGGCAACCATTGATCCAAGACAAATTAAACTCTATGCAGGACCATCTGGAATGCTTCCTTTTGCTGTAAACATTCCCAATATTGATGATTTAGAGGAAATCCCCATCAAAGTTTTTGGTGAGGAGGATGGCAAATGGGATCCAAATGATTACCTTTTATTTTATGCAGAAGGAGCTAATACCTGGATTGAAAATGCTGAAAAACAATCTTTTACTTTTCAAAATAACTTTTATTCAAATACGCAGTTTTTGTACTTGATAGTGAGTCCACAAAATGGAAAAAGAATTATCAATCAAAAAAAAGTAAATGATCCTCCCGAATTTTCAAAAGAATCTGATCAATATAATGTTTTAGAGGAAGAGAAAACCAATCTACTGGAGGCATGGGAATCTGCCGAAGGATCAGGAAATGAATGGTATGGCGACTTATTTAAAAACGTTAGGGAATACAAGTATAATAATGTTTTTACTTTTCCAGGAATCATTCCAACTTTTCCAACGAAGGTAAATGCCGCAATGGTAGTGCGTTCTTTAGAATCTTCAAGTTTTAACCTTACCATCAATGATAAAACCTTACGCAGCAGCATGGCTCAACCTGTGAACAGACTGGATGGTGAATTTGCAAATATTGAAGACTATGTTCGCCTGGCAGAACTAAATGGAGCTATTAATGTAAGTGATGAAAGAATTAATTTGACCATTAACTATCCGTTTCCTAATGGACCTTCCGACGGTAGCCAGGGTTGGCTTGATTTTGTTGAAATTAACACCCGTTGCACCAATCGCTGGACGAACACACCGCTTTATCTTAGTGACTGGAATTCGCTAAAAGAAAATATTTCCGGATTTAGTATAGAAAATACAACATCTGATTTTCAAATCTGGGATATTTCCAAAGCCTTTGATATATCTGCTGTGGAAGGAAATATAAGCAATGCTACTTTGAAATTTTCCTATATATCAGGAGGAAAGTTAAAAAAATTTGTTGCATTTAAACCAGATAACACTTTACCCATACCTGTTTTTATTTCCAAAATCGCCAATCAAAATATTCATGCCTCAACCTCAGTTGACATGGTGATCATTTGTCCCTTAGCCTTTGAAAAAGCGGCCATCAGACTTGCCGAACACAGAATGAAACATAGTAATTTAAAGGTTTCAGTTCATACTACAGAGGCTATCTATAATGAATTCAGTAGCGGAAAACCTGATCCAACGGCTATTCGTAATTTTGCCAGAATGATTTACCAAAGGGGTAATCAGTTACAATATATTTTACTCATGGGTGATGGATCTTATGACCACAGGAACATCAATAAACTGGGTAATAATTTTATCCCAACCTTTCAAAGAGATGCTTATAACCCATTATATGCTTTTCCTTCTGACGACTATTTCGGTATTTTAGAAACAACCGATAATGCAGATCCTTTGACAGGAAGACTGCTTGTCAGTGTTGGAAGGCTACCCATTAGTTCTTTACAAGAAGCTGAATTGATTGTAGATAAAATAATTAGATACGACAAACAACCGGAGGCTTTTGATCAATGGAGAAATAGAATGGTTTTTGTTGCCGACGATGAAGACGGCAATTTACATCTTGCCGATGCAAATGAAATAGCAGATAAAGTTCAACGACAACAACCTTCCATAAATTTGGAAAAAATATATTTGGACGCCTATACCCAAGTTTCTACTTCAGGAGGTAACCGATTTCCAGAGGTAACAGAAAGTATCAATCAATCCATTTTCCGTGGTGCATTAACAGTCACCTATCTGGGACATGGAAGCCCTAAGGGTTGGGCTCAGGAAAGGGTATTATCTATTCCTGATATATTAAACTGGCAAAACAGATTTAAAATGCCTCTTTTTATTACGGCAACTTGCTCATTTACAGCTTATGATGATCCGGCATTTGTCTCTGCAGGTGAGGAAGCGTTTTTAAATCCAAATGGAGGTGCTATTGGTTTACTAACAACAACCAGAGCCGTATTTGCCAACCAAAATGCAGAATTGACAGACCAAACGCTTCAATCTTTGTTTAAAAGAAGAAACGGTGGTATCTCAACCATTGGTGCGGCCTTAAAAGAAGCAAAAAATAATTTAAGCGGTTCATTTATAACTATAAACTCAAGAAAATATACATTGATTGGCGATCCTTCTCAAAAATTAGCCATTCCTTTGAGAAAAGTCAATACAACCAGCATAAACAGTCAGACCATAAATGCCGATTATAAACCTGATACCTTAGGAGCTTTATCAAGAGTGCAAATTACTGGGGTAATAGTGGATGATGCAGAAAATATTATGGAAGATTTTAATGGATTTATTAAACCAAGTGTTTTCGATAAAGCAACATTAACCAAAACTTTAGCTCAGGATAATGGTAGTTATGAAGTAGAATACCTGACGCAAAAAAATATCATTTTTTCAGGAAATGCCTCCGTAACCAAAGGTAAATTCAGTTTTTCGTTCATTGTGCCCAAAGACATAAATTATCAGGTTGGTAATGGAAAAATAAGTTACTATTCTTTATCAGAAAATAAAATGGAAGATGCTACCGGATATTTTAACAGGTTTTTTATTGGGGGTACGTCATCTAATACCATTTCCGATGATAAAGGTCCGGAAATTGATCTGTTTTTAAATAGCACCTCTTTTGTGGACGGAGGACTGACACACCCTGATCCAGTTCTCATTGTACATTTAATGGATGAAAATGGTATTAATGTAGTTGGAAATAGTATTGGACACGATATAGAAGCCATTTTAGACGATAATAGCAAAGAAATTTATGTTTTAAATGATTTTTACACAGGCGTTTTGGATGCTCCAAATCAAGGGGAAGTTCGTTTTCCATTTAAAAAATTAAGTGAAGGTTCTCATAAACTCTCTTTAAAAGCATGGGATGTTGCCAATAATGCTACCGAAGAAACCTTACAATTTATAGTAAGTAATTCAGCAAGTATTGCTTTAAAAAATGTGTTAAATTATCCCAATCCATTCACTGATAGAACCTGTTTTCAATTTAATCATAGCCTGGGGAATATTCCTCTTGATGTAAAAGTCGATATTTATACCATTACTGGTCAGAAAGTAAAATCCATTGAGGCATTATGGCCAGGTTCAGAAACTTTACAACTTGGAGATTGCATTTCATGGGATGGAAACGACGAATTTGGAGACCCATTGGCACGTGGCATTTATTTATATCGTATCTCTGTTTCCACAGGTAACAACACAAGCCAACCCATTTTTGGAGAAAGTAAATTCGAAAAATTGGTTATTCTAAAATAAAAAGTTTTTTATTTCGTCATATTAAAGTGAGTTTGGCAAACATTTTGATGTTAATCCAAACAAATAATAAAAATATATTATATTTGCCTTAATAAGCTAAAACTGATTCTCAAACATGAAGCATTTTTTCCAACTAGGAGGTGTCATCCTCGGTCTCACGCTGTCTAGCATTCAACTCGTTAATGCACAGTGTTATCAAGGCGAAGATGGCAGATATTATAATCTTGACGGTACACCTTGCACAAACACAGTGGTGTCCGCCGTTCCTTTTTTAAGAATAATTTCTGATGCACGTTCTGGAGCAATGGGTGATGCGGGCATTGCCGTATCTGCCGATCCAAATGCCATGCATTTCAACGCGTCAAAATTAGTGTTTTCAGATCAGTCCTTAGGATTAGCTGCGACATACACTCCGTGGTTACGCTCTATAGGTTTAAATGATGTTTATCTTGCTTACCTTACTGGTTTCAAGAAAATAAATGATTTACAAACCGTTGGATTTGGATTGAGGTATTTCTCCTTGGGCAGTATTCAATTTACTGACCCCAATGGCACCCCATTGAATACGGGAAGACCCAATGAATTTGAACTATCTGGCGCTTACGCCAGAAAATTAAGTGAAAAACTTTCCGCCGCTGTTACTGGTAAATTTATATACTCCAATCTTGCTGCAGGTAACATTGTAAATGGCGAAGTAATAGAACCGGGCATAGCAGGAGCCGCGGACTTCTCAATGACTTACAAAACGCCAATTAAGGTAAGTAAAGGTGAATCTGATTTAACCATAGGTCTTGCTATCACCAATATTGGTTCTAAAATAACTTATACAAACTCATTATTCCGGGACTTTTTGCCAGCGAATTTTGGATTGGGAGGAGCTTGGACTTTTAATTTTGATACGCACAACTCTCTTACTTTTACCACTGATATAAATAAAATGTTAGTTCCTACGCCTTGTCAGGGCTTAGATTGCGATCAGGACAGAGATGGCAGGGCGGACTATAAAGATGTTTCTCCGGTTAGCGCCATTTTCTCTTCCTGGGCCGATGCTCCAGAGGGATTAAGTGAAGAAATTAAAGAATTTACTTATTCCATAGGAACGGAATACTGGTACGATAAACAATTTGCTGTCAGAGCTGGATATTTTTCTGAACACAGACAGAAAGGTAATCGTAAATTTTTCACCGTAGGTTTAGGTCTTAAATACAATTTATTTGGTCTGAATTTCTCTTATCTGGTACCTACCACCAGTAGAAGAAATCCTTTAGATAATACGCTAAGATTTTCTATGCTTTTCAATTTTAATGGAAATACTGCAGAATAATTTACTTTTTACCTAACAAAAAAAGGCTGTGCTGAAATTTTAGCGCAGCCTTTTTTGTTTCTATCACTGACTACTCTGGTCTCTTAGTCCATATTTCATGCATAGGTTCTCCATTGCTGGAATTTCCCTGATGGAACCAATCATTTCCCTTAATATTATATTTAAATGGAAGTTTTGCCCCTACTCTACCTGAATTTCTTGAAAAAAATTCAATTTGCTCTATGTAAGCACCTGTATTATCAGCTATATATTTTCCGCCTCCTGTACCACTAAATTCAAAAGTCTCCTTATTAAATGCTATCCATTGAAAGTGTCCATCTAACAACATTTTCATGGTAATTCTTGGAACATCAATTCTTCTTCTACTCTCGCCCTGATCTGTAACCCTGCCAGCCATTAAAAAGGCGCCTTCAAAGTTTTGATCTTCCTTTGTTACTTTTTCCAAATCAAGTTTTATCCCGTTATCAAAAATAACCATACAACGATTCCCTTTCAGTTGAAATGTTCCTTTTAAGGTTTTTAGTGAGTCTTTCGCTATCGCCGAATTAAATTCCAGGTTCACTGTGAAATTCTTACCTTCTGTTGTTAACCCCCCCCCTACTGTATAATTAAAAGAAGCAGGAGCAGAATTAAATATGGTAAGAATAAAATAGGAATCTTTTATCAGTAACCTTGACGTTTGCGTTGAGGTGTCATTCTTCTCCGTTTTTTCATATACACCATTGACCCACTGGCCAGACAAAGTGTTGGTATTAAAAAAAACAGTTAATAATAGCAGATTGAAAAATAATTTCATTGTATTCATATTTATTAAGTTTAAGGTTCATTGACTAAATTACGGATTAATCTTTATAATCTTTTCGATAACTTTGAGCAAACTGAAAATTAATCCTTATGATACAAGTCGCTATTATTGGTTACGGTCTCTCCGGGCAAACGCTACAAGCTCCATTTTTTGATTATAATACTGAATTTAATATTCGACGCATTGTAACAAAGAATCAGGATCCCTGTATTCGTTTTCCTAATTGTATTCATACGTTGAGTATTGAAGAAGCTGTTTCCGACAAGCAAATTGATTTGGTGAGTATTACTTCACCAGATGACACCCATTTTAATTATGCAAAAATGGCCCTTGAAGCTGGTAAACATATACTGGTTGAAAAACCATTTACCTCAACCGTTGAGGAAGCAGAAATCCTTTTCGAACTAGCAGAACAAAAGAATAAAAAGATCTTCGTATTTCAAAATCGTAGATTTGACAGTGATTTTCAAACGGTCAAAGCCGTTCTTGATAGTGGTGTTTTAGGTAAAATCATACGGTATGAAGCTCATTATAACCGACTTTCCACGCAATTGAGCGTAAAAAAGTGGAAAGAAGAAATTACCCCATCCAGTGGCATTCTCTATGGTTTAGGTCCTCATATTTTAGACCAGGCGCTTTCATTATTTGGTACGCCAAATGAATTTTGGGGTAAAACCTACATTCAAAGAAATGCGTCCATTATTGATGATGCTTTTGATGTTCATTTAGGATACGGAAGAACGCAGGTTTATCTATCCTCCAATATGTTTATGCGGGAGGAAACACCGAGATATATTATTCATGGTGAAAATGGTTCTTTTGTGAAATATGGTATTGATCAGCAAGAGGATCATTTGAAAGTTGGACTTATGCCAGGCATGAAGGGTTTTGGTATGGAAGAACCTAAATATAATGCCCGATTAAATGTAGATAATGGATACTATGTTTTTAAAGGCGAAATTGAATCGAAAGTTGGTAATTGGAATATGCTATTTAATCATATTGCCTCTGTGATTCTCGATAATAAACCCTATTTAATTGAAAAATCCCATATTCTGGATCAAATAAACATCCTTTCTTCCGTTAAATCAAAAGCAAATGTCTGAGAAGGAAAAAATGTTAGCCGGCTTAACCTATAATTCCAGGGATCCTGAATTATTGGAACGATATTATGTTGCCAGAAAATTATTGGCAAACCTAAATAATTCATATCCCATTGATGCTATACAACGAAATGAGTTATTTACTTTATTATTGGGTAGAATTGGCGATAATGTATGGATTGAAACCCCATTTTTTTGTGATTATGGAGAACATATTTTTATTGACGAAGGTACTTTCATTAATGTAAATGCTATTTTTCTGGATAATAATATCATAAAAATCGGGAAAAATGGCTTAATCGGTCCCGGTGTCCAATTATTGACTGCCAGTCATCCCCTAAGTGCAAGGGAAAGATTAATCACTTCAAATGAAAATCTAAAAACAAGTTATAAGACTTTTTCAAAACCAATTCAAATTGGGGATAATTGCTGGATTGGTGGCAATTCGGTTGTTTTACCTGGCATAACCATTGGTAATAATGTCACGATTGGCGCTGGAAGTGTAGTTACAAAAGATATTCCAGATAACATGCTTGCTTTTGGAAATCCTTGTAAAATCATTCGTCCAATTCCCTGATTCATTCTGTTACATCAAGAAATTGGACGAATGAAGTTGGATAAGAGACTATTTCTGAGGTTGTCTGCTTGAACTCTTTTCTTTGGTTGGGAAATTTGAAGGTACTGCTTGAGTAACCTTACCTGAAGCCACCCACTCTGTACCTCTTTGTAACAATGTAATGAAACCGACACAATGCATAGAATAATCCTCATGACCCATCATATTATGGAAAATTTTTCCCTTCCCATAATTTAGTGTCAAAACGCTGGGTTCATGCCTTCCCGTCCCCTTCTGATCTTTTGAACTATAAGCCGTTGCCAGAATATTCATGTTAATAGCTGGTCCGCGCATCAAATCATACAATTCATCTTTAGTATGTAACCATTCCATTGGAAGACCTTTCATAATAGGGTGTTCCTCAATTCTTGTCTTAATAACAAATTCATGTTGTGTTCCATGGTGTCCACCAGGTCCCGGTGAATTATCCCTAATTAACTCATCCTTTTCATTATAATAGACATAAGGGCCGTCTTTTTCCGTCCTTTTCTCCCAACCACCTAAACCAATCATTTCGTTATATGCCTTCCAATATGGAAATGAATTATCTGCCGCATGTATTATTACAAGCCCGCCACCTTTAGCAACAAATTTCTCTAAGGCCAGTTCGGTTTGTCTTGGCCACGATTTGCCATTATAATTGGAAAGAATTACGTCATATCCTTTAAAGGAAGGCATAAATTGATCTAATGAGGAATCTTTTGGAGGTGCAGTTAACACATCGACCATAAATAGACCTGTTTCTTCTAAATATCCTTTCATAATGGGGGTGGTAATGGCCCATTTGTGGTTGTTCTGCCCATCAATAATCAATATTTTCCATTTTGGAGGAGCTGAATGGGAAACAGCAGACGCATTTAGGGTAAAAAAAGAAAAGCATAAAACGCTAAGTAAAAAGACAAGATTATTTTTCATAAAACTAATTTAAGAATTAATAAAAGCGAGAGAGAGCTGTTTTACCAGGTAAATTATCCGTTCTGAACGGAGAAGCAGGCAAACCATCCTTATTAAAAAGATTTGCTTCCACCGGAGAATCAGACCAACCATATCGAACTATGACAGGATTTAAACCATTTGGGTGATATACTTCCACCTTATCGGCCACAATAACAGCTTTTGCAAAATAAAAAACACCATCTGAAGATGCCACTTCAAATCCTTTCAGATAACCATATTTGTCCTTTGCTATTAAACCTGAACCTATATGTTTAAAAGTAAGAACCGCCTTATTCTTTATTTGCACCATTTTTTCAAATATTGGTCCACTGTAAACAATGTCCTTATTATAGGCCAATTTTTCGGCTGAAAGAGCCATTCTAATGCCAACATCCTTTTTATTTAATGGATGAATATCATTTGGATCACCAACATCAGTTATAACAGCCATTCCTGTTTTTGGTAAAGTTAGTGTTTTCAATTGGGCTTCTCTCAATTCAGCCCAGGGAGATCCAGTATTACTATCATTAAAAGGGCCATAACTGGACAATTGGGCAAAAATAAAAGGAAATTCATCTTTCCATTTGGACCGCCAATCCTGAATCATTAATGGGAAAGATATTTCATATTCTTTGGCCCGACCAGCGTTTGATTCACCTTGATACCAAATAACCCCAGCCATTGGAAATCCTTGAATGGGTGCAATCATCCCATTAAAACACAAAGTACCCTGATTATTCATCCATTTTTCGTACCTCCTTTTTGCCGACCAATCAGGATGAATCTTCCATTCTTTATCCATTAGCGGTATTTTAGCGGCTGGAAAATCCAGACTAAAATCCTGTTTAGGACCATCAAACCCCATATAGCCGTAAGTTACCCGATTATTTTCCCCAAAATGAATCAGTAATGAATTTTCCCCTTCCTTGAAGGTATTTGCGGGAATTGAAAATTGAATATGATCCCCATAAAAACCATGATGTACTAATTTACCATTCACATATAATTTGAATACACTTCTATTTTTACCAAATCTAAAAGTTGCTAACTGGTTAATGAGCGCTTTATCCACATTTATTTTTCTAAAAATAAAAGCATTTCCCCGAAAGGAAGAAATTCCTTTCCAATCCCATTGTCCAGTCGGATCCTTCGACATCCATTTTTCTGCATTAAATTCAGGCGAATAAAAGGATTTATAGTCAATTTGGTTGATATCAAAATTTTCCTTACCATGAAAAATGGCCAGCGTTTTTTTCTCCCAAAAAACAGAATCCTCTGCCCAACTTTTAGGCATTTCTTCCGCGTATTTCTTAAAAACAGTAGATTCAAGTAAACCTGAGTGACTTATCCAGGTTTCCACATGCGTACCACCCCATGAGGAATGAATTAACCCAATGGGAACTTGCAGGTCTTGCTGTAATTTCCTGGCAAAATAATAACCCACCGCTGTAAAATTTCCTGCATTTTCAGGATTTGCCAATTTCCAACCTTTCGATTCAAAATCGGTATTTGGAGTGAAGGATAGTGTTTTAGGTACTTCAATTTGTCTGATTAAAGGATTATTGGCAGCCTTAATCTCCTCTTCACCACCTAAAGATTGCCTTAACTTCCATTCCATATTTGACTGACCGGAGCATAACCAAACCTCCCCAATCAAGATATCCGAAACTTGAATGACTTCATCTTTATCTGAAACAGATAAAGTTAATGGAGAACCAATATTTCTAGCTGGAAAAGATACTTCCCAACGACCCGATGTGTTCGTTTTAACCTCCATTTCCTGATCGGCAAACTTTATTTTTACCATAGTTTCAGGAGAGTTAAATCCCCAGAAAAGGATGGGTTTATTTCGCTGAAGCACCATGTGGTCTCCAAATATAGAAGCCAATCTAAGTTGCGCGGATGATATAAAAGGAAGAAACATTATAAAAACAAAAAAAGTAAAGATTCTCATGATGAATATGGCATAGTTTAAAAGAAACAATCTAATTTAGAAAAAATATTCATAATTATGAAATTAACCCAACAAATGAAAATACAAATTTCATTTTTAATCCTCTTTTTGCACTGGCAAATGAACCCAAACCAACTATCAGCTCAACCCACTTTGCCCTTTACCAAAGGAGTCAATTTAACCAATTGGTTTCAAGTTAACGAGGTTGGACAAATACAGATTAATAAATACACTAAAAAAGATTTTGAACAAGTGAAATCATTGGGTTGTGATGTCATCAGATTACCCATTCATCTACATTCCCATACTTCAGGTCAGCCAAATTTCGAGGTGAATCCTCTACTGTTTGAATTTCTTGATGAAATAGTAGCTTGGGCAGAAGATTTGAATATGCATCTCATTCTGGATAATCATACGTTTGACCCCTCAGGTTTTACACCGTTAAATATTGACTTACCGCTTTTAAAAATTTGGCCTCAAATAGCCAGCCATTTCAATGGAAAATACAAACATATTTATTTTGAAATTTTGAATGAACCAAACGGCATAACGGATGCTGCGTGGAATCAAATCCAGGGAAAAGTAGTAACTGCCATTAGACAAGTCAATAAAGAACATACCATTATTGTAGGGCCTGCGAATTGGAATAATTATCAAAATTTAAAATCAATGCCTGTTTATGAGGATAAGAATTTAATATATACCTTCCATTTTTACGAGCCCTTTCTGTTTACTCATCAGGGAGCCAGTTGGACAACACCTACCATGAGTCCGTTAAAAGATGTACCCTTTCCATATCAAAAAGCAAAAATGCCTGTTTTTCCCGCTCAACTTAAAGGCACCTGGGTT